>JAJDZO010000241.1 GCA_022824605.1 Acidimicrobiia bacterium | reverse complement strand
AGTCAGGGCGGACGACGACATCTTTGCCACTGGCAAGATTATGGATCAGGTGTGGCGAGGCATCCGCGAGGCGACGGTGCTCTTGGCAGAACTCACAGAGAAGAACCCGAATGTGTTCTACGAACTAGGGCTCGCGCATGCGCAGGAGAAACCAGTTGTGCTGGTCTCGTCCAATCAGGACGATGTCCCGTTCGATCTCCGTCATATACGCGTGATTTTGTACGACCAGAGAGACCCCTTCTGGGGTCGGAAGCTGATCGACTCGATCGCTGCGAACATACGCTCGGCCATAGAGAATCCTGAGGATGCAATCTTCCGCATCGAGGAGGAGTAACCGGTCGAGCGCCGCTACGAGGGACCGCGGATCAGCCCGGTGCTGCTAGGTCGGCTTCATGGCGGTGCCTGCCTCGGCTTGTGACTGTGCCGCCTGAGCGTTTGGCGGCGGACAGCGAGGGCTCGCTTCGATCTACGTCTTGAGTGCGATGCCCGTTTGATGGCGACCAAGCGGCGGAGCGTCGTAGTTCCCTGATCGGTACCTTGAGACGCGTGCGGGGTGATCTCCAGGGGCCGTCGTCGGCTGGGTTCATGTACTCCGACACTGGCGGGGACGGGCCTGTGGTGGTTCTGCTGCATGGGGTGTTGACCAACGGCACGCTGCGGGACCCCGTCGTCGCCGGGCTGCGGGACCGCTACCGCTGCATCGTGCCCGAGTTGCCCTTCGGCGCCCACCGCACACCCATGCCCGACGACGCCGACCTCAGCCTCGAGTCGCTCGCCCGCATGATCGCCGGCTTCCTCGTCGAGCTCGACCTGCGCGACGTGACGCTGGTGTGCAACGACTGGGGCGGCGCCCAGCTCGTGGTCGCCCCCGGCGGCTCGGACCGCGTCGGCGGCCTGGTGCTGGTGTCCTGCGAGGCCTTCGACAACTACCCGCCCGGCATCCCCGGCCGGCTGCTGTGCCTCAACGCGTCGCTGCCCGGCGGCACCTTCCTCACCGCGCAGCTCCTGCGCCCCCGCCTGATCAGGCACCTGCCGTTCACCTGCGGGGCGCTCACCAAGAAGCGCCTCCCCAACGAGGAGTTCATGAGCCTGATCGAGCCGCTGCGCCACAACCCCAGAGTGCGCCGCGACCTCGACAAGTACCTCCGCAGCGTCCCCGGCAAGGCGCAACTGCTCGAATGGGCCGAACAGCAGAGCGCCTTCGACGGCCCCGTGCTCATCGTGTGGGCCCGCGAGGAGAAGCTCATGCCGCCCGAGCACGCCGTGCGCCTCGCCGAGCACTTCGACAACGCCGAGCTGGTGTGGGTCGACGACAGCCGCACCCTCATCCCCATCGACCAGCCCGAGGTCCTCACCGCCCACCTCGAGGAGTTCCTAGCCCGAACCACCACCCCCTGACAGCACTTGACGGGATTCGGCGGATCGCCGGGGCCAGAAGGGGCGGCCCTGGTAGACGCGGGTCAGGTTTGCTGGGCCTGGAGCGATAGATCGACGGCCCGGCGGATCCATGACGACACCGAACGGTCGTCCGCGTCAGCGGCCGCCTTGACCCGTTCGAGCATCTCCGGAGGGAACCGCACGGGCACCGGGTCGGTCATGCGCTGCTTGCGGCGTCGCGCCGGTCCCTGAGGCAGCTGGTTCTCGGGCCGGCCGTAGAACTCGTGCTCCTCTTCTGGGGTCATGTCGCTGTCGTTCATCGATCCTCCCGGTAGCGGGCCGCCAAGTGTTCAGATGCGACATAGCAGCCGATGGGTCGGCACTTGCTCCGGTCGCCGGACTCGGCCGGAGCGAGCGGGACCACCAGCACGAAGCCGTTTATCTGGGCGACCATCAGCCAGTGAGCCGGCGGCCTGGCGGGATAGAACAGCGGATCGCTGCGCCACACATCCAAGATGTCATGGATCCCGAGTGGACCGTGCTTGAACAGGTGCGGAGCCTGGCCGGTGATTTCGAACGGGTCATCGTCATCGAGGAGGTCTATGTCGAACGGGGTCGTTGCCATATTACTGTATTACGAACGACTACACCATGGTCGCGTGGCCAGCAGATAGGGCGTTCTCGCCAAGTCTTCGATTCCAAGCAGTCGCGAGCTTCCTGCAACAAGTGACTAGTGGCGGACATCCTACGGGTAATCGAAGCGACGACGGCACCGGTGTGCGGACTGAATGTCGCTCAGGCCGCGCCGAACGGCGGGCGGCGGGTGTCGAAGAAGCGGCCCTGCTCGGCATCCAGGGACGCAGCCAGCCGGTAGGGGACCAGGTCGGCGGGGATGTCGGTGCGGGTCAGGGTCGGGCACACCAGCGCGTCGACCCGGCCCTGGATGGAGTTCGCCTGATCACTGGGGCGACGAGTCTGTAGCGGATCCCTACTCGCCGAGGTCGAACTCCACTAGGGCGCGCAACCCGGCTGATCAGACGGGGATCAACTCGAACGTGACTCCGTATTGCACGCCGAGCGTCTTGCCCGCTTGGTGGCAGTTGTCGCGCAGGAAGGCGTCTGGATCGAAGGCGCCCTCGCCGAGGTTGTCGATGTAGGTGCCGTGACAGACCAGCGAGGCCACGCCCGCGTCGATGTGATCGGTCACGTCAACTCCGTGGGTGGAAGCGGGAGAAGACGCGTATGCGATCCAGCGGACGCCGGCCCACGGCTCGCCCGCGTCGGTGAACAGCCAGCGGTTGGCGGCGTCTCGTGCTGCGTCGGGCAGGGCCCGGCCGACCTCCCGGTGATCGACATGGTTCCAGGGCCCCGACTCGCCCCACCGGTCACGGAAGTTCGACCCGATGACCACGTCGGGGCGGTGACGGCGGATCGCCTCGGCCAGATCCCGCCGCAGCTCGATCCCGTTGACGACGAGGCCGTCAGGATGGTCCAGGAACTCCACCACCGACACTCCCACCGCAGCGGCCGCCGCCACCTGCTCGGCCGTGCGCAGCGGACCGCACTGCTCCGGCGGCATCGAATCGATACCGGCTTCGCCCCGAGTGGCCAGCACGTAGCGGACGTCCTTGCCTGCGGCCGTCCAGCGGGCCACCGCCGCCGACGCGCCGTACTCCAGATCGTCGGGATGGGCGACCACCGCCAGGGCCCGATCCCAGTCCTCCGGAAGCCTGTCCAGAGCCGGCCCCGCCTGCGGGGCATCCGCCCGCCCGGCCGGCTCGCTGGTGCTCACCGCGCCCAAGCTAGTGCGGCGCCCACAGACCGTCGCGCGCTCGGCTCCAGAGATCTCGGGACGAAAATGGGTGTCAGGTACACAATTCCGCACCGAGATTCCGCCACGACCCCGGTGAACGTAGGTGAACGGACCAATCGCGGCTCGTTTCCCGCTCTCAGGCATGCCGGGCCCACCGCGTATGCTCGGCCGCAGGAGCGACCCAAACAGGGCCGCTACTGGCAGCGGGGAGCACGAAATGGACGTTGAGACTGCGCTTCGGGAGATGCCCAAGACCGAACTGCATCTGCATCTGGAGGGAGCGGTGGACGCGGCCACGTTCGCGTCGCTGGCTGCGAAGCACAAGCTCGAACTGCCGCCCCACGACGAGGTCGCCGACCTCTACACCTACGACAGCCTGGCCGACTTCCTGCTCATCTACTCGCTGGTTTGCCGCTCGATCCAGACCGAGGCCGACTTCCGCCGGGTCACCTACGAGTGCTTGGCCCGCTGCGCCGACAGCGGAGCCCGCTACGTGGAGCTGTTCTTCAGCCCCGAGTCGCACTTCGAGATGGGCGTCGAGTACCCCACCATGCTCGCCGGCGTGCTCGGCGGTATGGCCGACATCAAGGCCGACCGGGGCCTGGACGCCAACCTGATCCCGGCCATCAACCGGGAACTGGGGCCGGCCCGGGCCGTGGAGTTCGTGGAGATGGTGGCCGCCCATCCCCACCCCCAGATCATCGGCGTCGGCCTCGACTTCAACGAGATCGGGTTCCCGTCACAGGACTACGCCGACGCCTACCAAGCCGCCGCTGCGCACGGCCTGCACCGCACCTCCCATGCCGGCGAAGTCGGTCCGGCCGACAATGTGCGGGCCGCTATCGATGTGCTGGGCTGCGAACGGATCGACCACGGCTACCACGTCGTCGACGACGCCGATCTCGTTGCCGGCTGCGTCGAGAGCCAGATCGCGTTCACGGTGTGCCCCACCACCACCGGCTACACCACGATCTGGCGCGACCTGAGCGCCGATGATCACGCCATCAAGCGGATGCAGGCAGCCGGCTTGAAGCTGATGGTCAACTCCGATGATCCCGCCATGTTCGTGTCCGACCTCGCCAACGAGTACGTGCGCCTGCACCGCGAGATGGGACTCAGCCTCGACACGCTCGCCGAGATGGCTCTCAACGGGATCGACGCATCGTGGATCGACGAGGACACGAAGGCATCGTGGCGCCGCCAATGGTCAGCGGAGATCGAAACCCTATTCGCCTCCGTCAACGGTGCTCCGGCGTAACCTCGGCGCCATGACCACGCATTGCACCGCAGAAGAACTCGAAGCCGGTCTGGATCACATCCGACATGCGCCCAGCGACGACGGCGCACTCCAGTTGATCGTCCGTCGCCCCTCCGAAGACGAGCGTGAGACTGTCAACGAGGGCGAACTCGACCTCGAGGTGGGTCTCGTCGGCGACGACTGGCTGGCGCGAGGCAACCCACGATCCGACGACGGCAAAGCCCACCCTCTCGCCCAGATCACCATTATGAACTCGCGAGTGCTGGAAGTGATCGCCGGACCGGTCGAGAGATGGCCGCTTGCCGGCGATCAGCTCTACGTGGATCTCGACCTCGGCGAGGACAACCTTCCGGCGGGCACCCAGCTGGCCGTGGGCGAGGCTCGGCTGGAGGTGACGGTCAAGCCCCACACCGGGTGCGCGAAGTTCACGCAGAGGTTCGGCCTCGCCGCGATGCGCTGGGTCAATTCCGAAGCCGGCATGAAGCTGAAACTGCGTGGCATCAACACCCGGGTCATAGAGCCGGGAACCATCCGCGTGGGAGACCGGGTCACCAAAGTCGACGGCGCTTCGGGCTCGACCGTCTAGACCAGCGGAGGATCCCGAGGTGGCGATCAAACTCGAAGACCACGTCGACGCCGAGTACCTGTCCGCGCTCAAGGCGACGCCCAGCGACCTGCTCGACCTGACTGACCTGACCGCGGCCCGGGACCGGTGGCGAGGGTTCGTCGCCCAAATGCCTGCTCCCGAGATCGCCGACACCATTGAGATCAGCGATCACCACACCTCAGCCGAAGACGGCCATCAGATTCTGGTGCGGGTCTATCGACGCAGGCAGCAGCCAAGCCGTCGCGGAGGCCTGTACTCGATCCACGGCGGTGGGATGATCATGGGCAACGTCGCCATGAGCGACGCTCGTTGTGCAGCTGTCGCCCACGAACTCGATGTGGTGGTGGCGTCTGTGGAGTACCGGCTGGCCCCCGAGTTCCCGTATCCGGTGCCGTTGGAGGACTGCTACCGCGGGCTGCTGTGGTTCTTCGATCAGGCCGAGGCGTTGGGCGTGGACACCGCCCGCATAGCGGTGGGCGGAGGCAGCGCGGGCGGCGGCCTCGCGGCCGGCGTCGCTCTTGCGGCCCGCGACCGCCAACAGGTCAGCCCGTGCTTCCAGCTGCTGACGTTCCCCATGATCGACGACCGCAACCAGACCCGGTCCAGCTACATGATCGACGACACCAGGATCTGGAACCGCACCGCCAACATCGCAGGATGGTCTGCATACCTCAGTGGCCGCAACGGCGCCGAGGACATCCCGGCCTACGCGGCGCCGGCAAGGGCGACCGACCTGGCAGGGCTACCACCGGCCATCATCTCCGTCGGCAGCCTCGACATGTTCGTCGACGAGGACATCGCCTACGCCCAAGCCCTGCTCGACGCCGGGGTGCCCTGCGAGCTGCACGTCTACCCGGGCGCGTTCCACGGCTCGAACTTCACGATCCCCAACGCCGAAATCTCCCAGCGCTGGCGGCGCGGCGAGATGGCCGCGCTCGGCCGAGCACTCAACGGCTGACAGGGCTGAGCCAACAGGCGAGCGCGTAGCGTGGCTGCGATGTCCGACCCGCCCACGATCCAAGCAGGCGCAGCCGCGGCCGACCCGGCACCGGGGCGGGGCGGTCTGCGGTCGGCGGGTTGGTTCGACATCGTGGACGATCCGCTCATGTCGGGGATCTACCTTGAGCGCTACGCCAACTACGGGCTCACCCGTGAGGAGCTGCAGTCCGACAAGCCCAAGATCGGCATCGCCCAGACCGGCTCGGACCTGTCGCCGTGCAACCGGCACCATCTGGAGCTGGCCAAGCGGGTGCGCGAGGGAATCCGCGACAGCGGCGGCATCGCCTTCGAGTTCGGGGTTCACCCCATTCAGGAGACCGGCAAACGCCCCACCGCCGCGCTCGACCGCAACCTGGCCTACCTCAGCATCGTGGAGGTGCTGCAGGGCTATCCCCTCGACGGGGTGGTTCTAACCATCGGCTGCGACAAGACCACCCCGGCCTGCCTGATGGCCGCGGCCACCGTCAACCTGCCCGCCATCGCGCTGTCGGTGGGGCCGATGCTCAACGGATGGCACGAAGGTGAGCGCACCGGCTCGGGCACCATCATCTGGAAGGCCAGAGAACTCCATGCCGCCGGCGAGATCGACGATGCCGGCTTCGTGGATCTGGTGGCCTCCGCCGCGCCGTCGGTGGGCTACTGCTCCACGATGGGCACCGCCACCACCATGAACAGCCTCGCCGAGGCGCTGGGGATGCAACTGCCCGGCTCGGCGGCCATCCCTGCGCCCTACCGGGAGCGAGGCCAGGTGGCCTACCGCACCGGCGTGCGCATCGTCGAGATGGTGCGGGAGGACCTGCGACCCTCCGACATCATGACCCGGCAGGCCTTCGAGAACGCCATCGTCGTGAACTCCGCCATCGGCGGATCGACCAACGCCCCGATCCATCTCAACGCGGTCGCCGCTCACCTGGGCGTCGCCCTCGACAACGACGACTGGCAGAAGCACGGGCTGGCCGTGCCGCTGCTGGTGAACCTGATGCCGGCGGGGGAGTACCTGGGAGAGGACTTCCACCACGCCGGAGGGGTGCCCGCCGTGGTGGGCGAGCTGATCCGCGGCGGGCTGCTGCCCCACGCCGACGCGCTCACCGCCAACGGGCGCACCATCGGCGAGAACTGCGAAAGCGCTCGCATCGTCGATCCTGAGGTGATCCGCACCGCGGATGCGCCGCTGGTGGACGACGCCGGCTTCGTACATCTGTCGGGCAATCTGTTCGACAGCGCCATCATGAAGACCAGCGTCATCTCCGGCGAGTTCCGGCAGCGCTACCTGTCCGACCCCGACGACCCCGACGCGTTCGAGGGCCGGGCCATCGTGTTCGACGGCCCCGAGGACTACCGGGCCCGCATCGAGGATCCCGACCTCGACATCGACGAGCACTGCATGCTCATCGTGCGAGGCGTCGGGCCGGTCGGCTACCCCGGCGCGACCGAGGCGGTAAACATGCAGCCCCCGACCACGCTGCTGGTGAGGGGGGTGCACTCGCTGCCGTGCATCGGTGACGGCCGACAGTCGGGCACCTCCGGATCGCCATCGATCCTCAACGCCTCTCCTGAGGCGGCCGTCGGCGGAGGCTTGGCGCTGCTGCGAAGCGGCGACCGGATCCGTATCGACCTGCGCCGGGGCCGAGCCGACATGCTCGTGGACGACGCTGAGATCGATCGCCGGAGAGCCGAACTGGAGGCCTCGGGTGGCTACCCGGTTCCCGAGTCGCACACCCCCTGGCAGGAGATCCAACGCTCGATGGTCACCCAGATGGACGAGGGAATGGTCCTGCGCCCCGCCCTCAAATACCGCGACACCGCCCGAACCCACGGCCTACCCCGCCACAACCACTGAGATGCACGTTGGTCCGTATCGGGCCACTGGTGGTACCGTAGGAGCCGATGGTACGGGTTGAGTTGGAGCGAGTCGAGGCGCTGGAGCTTCTGGGGATGGTCGTCGCACACCTCAACGTTCTCGAGACGACACCGGATGTGACGCCACGCATGGCGACGCTCCTAGCTATCCGCGACAAGTTGGCCGATGGCCTGAAGGAGGATCTGTGAGCTATACCGAGGCCGAAGTTTCTGCCGCAGTTGCAAGGATGGAGAAGTACCGGTCGGGGGTTGACTACGAGACGGGAACCGCGCTCGCGGTCGTCGGCCTGTGCGCTGAGCGCGCCGATAAGGAGATCGCCATCCGCGACGACATGATCCGGGTCGCCCACCGGGCTGGCGCCTCGCTGCGCCAGATTGCAGAGGTATCTGGCCTCGGACGCAAGACCGTCACCGCGATCGTCGAAGCGAACCCTGCTCGGGCTCGGGGGTGACGACAGCACCCTTGGCCTCGCACCTCTTCAGCGCAAGTCGTCCTCGATGTAGGCGCGAATTATGTCGTCGTAACTGTCGTCTGCTTTGAAGCCCAGCGCGGTGGCACGGGCCGCGTCGAAGCGTGACGGCCATCCGGCGACGATCTTGGCCACAACAGGATCCGGTGATTCGACGATCAACCCGGCGACTTCGGGGCTGGCCACCCGCTCAAGAGCTTCGATTTGTTCGCCGACGGTGACGGAGACTCCCGGCATGGTTAGGTTGGGGCGGCCTTGGAGCAGCACTGTGTCCATCTCGGCTGCGTGGATCAGGAAGCCGACCGCGGCGCGGGGGCTGGCATGGGGATGGCGCACTTCGCGGCTAACGGGCAGCAGAGCTTCCACCCCGTCGAGCGGCTCGCGGATGATGCCCGAGAAGAAGCTCGAGGCAGCCGCGTTGGGCGCGCCGGGGCGGACACTGACGGTCGGCAGCCGGATCCCGATGCCGTCGAAGAACCCGCGCCGGGAGTAGTCGGCCAGCAGCGCTTCGCCGATCAGCTTCTGGGTGCCGTAGGAGGTGAGCGGGGTGGGATGGAAGTCGTCGGGAATGGGATCGGGGAACGGCGCGCCGAACACGGCGATGGACGACGCGTAGACGACCCGTGGCGCGGCGGGGGAGTGACGGATGGCCTCGAACAAGTGCCGGGTGGCGTCGAGGTTGACCGCCATGCCCCTGTCGAAGTCGGCCTCGGCCTCCGCGGAGACCACCGCAGCAAGATGGAACACCACGTCGGGCCCCAGCGCGATCAGCGCCTCGGCCTCGCCAGGACCAGACAGGTCGGCTACATGGGCTGCGCAGAGGTCGGACTCATGCGGGGCCTCGACCAGGTCGACGAGATCGATGGCATCGATGTTCTCGCCCCGCAAATGGCCCCGCTCCAGCAGCCGCTCGGTCAGCTTGCCGCCGAGCATGCCCGCGCCTCCCGTGATGAGAACGCGCACTTCGGTCAATCCCGGCCGGCCATCACGGTCATCGTCAGCCTCGGCCGACGAACGGCATCGCGTTGGCCATGACGGTCATGGTCAACACGTTGGCGTCGGGGGGCAGGCCGGCCATGTAGGCCACCGCCCGACCGACGTCGGCTACGTCCATGGTCGGCTCAGCCCTCACGGTGCCGTCGGCTTGAAGCGCTCCCTCATGCATCCCGCTGGTGAGCGGCGTCAGGGCGTTGCCGATGTCGATCTGGCCGCAGGTGATGCCGAAGGGCCGGCCGTCCAATGAAAGCGATTTGGTGAGCCCGGTGACAGCGTGTTTGGTGGCCGTGTAGGCGGCGCTGTTGAGCCGGGGCACCTGGGCCGAAATCGAACCGTTGTTGATGATCCGGCCCCCGGCAGGGTCCTGGGCCTTCATCAGCCGGAACGCCTGCCGGGCGCACAGGAACGAGCCGGTGAGGTTCACGTCCACCACTCGCTGCCATTGCTCAACTTCGAGCTCGTCGACCGGAACCGGCGGCGCGACTGTGCCTGCATTGTTGAACAGCAGGTCGAGGCGGCCGTGATCGGCCCGTACCCGCGCGAACAGCGCCTCGACTGAGTCCGGGTCACTCACGTCGGCGGTCACGGCCGTGCCGGACCCGCCCTCGCGCTCACACTCGGCCACCGTCTCGGCCAGCGGGTCAGCCCGCCTGCCCACAGCCACCACACTCCAGCCCTCGCGGGCCAGTGCCGTCGAGGCCGCCCGACCCACGCCGGAGCCGGCACCGGTCACCAGCGCGATCCTGCGATCCTGCATCGCCCCAAGAGTAGGCGCGCCACCGGCGGCGGCTATACGCCGCCCGTGGGGTTCAGGCCAGGTCGAAGCGGTCCAGGTTCATGACCTTGTGCCACGCGGCCACGAAATCGGCCACGAACTGCTCGCCCGCGTCGTCGGCGCCGTAGACCTCGGCGATGGCTCGAAGCTGCGAGTTCGAACCGAACACCAGGTCGACCGCGGTGGCGGTCCAGCGCAGTTCGCCACTGTCGCGGTCACGGCCCTCGTAGACGTGCTCGGTCTCAGACACCCGCCATTCGGTGCCCATGTCGAGCAGGTTCACGAAGTAGTCGTTGGTGAGCGTTCCAGCCCGTTCGGTGAGCACCCCCAGATCCGATCCAGCCGCATTCGCGCCCAGCGCACGCAGCCCGCCGACCAGCACCGTCATCTCCGGAGCGGTAAGCGACAGCAGGCTGGCCTTGTCGACCAGCACCGTCTCCGGGCGCCGCTTGTCGCCTGCCCTCCAGTAGTTGCGGAAGCCGTCGGCAACAGGCTCCAGCACCGCGAACGACTCGGCGTCGGTCTGCTCGGCTGAGGCGTCGGTGCGACCCGGCGAGAACGCAACCGTCACGTCGTAGCCCGCCAGTCGGGCCGCCTCCTCGACGGCTGCACAGCCGCCGAGCACGATCAGGTCGGCCAGCGACACCCGCTTGTCGCCGCTCTGGGCGGCGTTGAACTCGGCCTCGACGGCCTCCAGCGCAGCCAGCACATCGCCCAGCGCATCGGGGTCGTTGGCCTCCCACTGGTTCTGAGGGGCGAGGCGGATGCGAGCGCCGTTGGCCCCGCCGCGCATGTCGCTGTCTCGGAACGTCGATGCCGAGGCCCAGGCAGTGGCCACGAGCTGCGACACCGACAGGCCCGACTCCAGGATCCGAGCCTTGAGGGCGGCCACATCGGCGGCGTCGACCAGTTCGTGGTCGACCGCGGGAACCGGATCCTGCCAGATCAGCTCCTCCTCAGGAACCTCCGGACCCAGATAACGGGCCACCGGCCCCATGTCGCGGTGCACGAGCTTGAACCAGGCCCTAGCGAAGGCGTCGGCGAACTCGTCGGGGTTCTCCAGGAAGCGGCGCGAGATCGGCTCGTAGATCGGGTCTATACGCAACGACAGGTCCGTGGTCAGCATCACCGGGGTGTACCGCTTGGACGCATCGTGGGCGTCGGGCACGGTGCCCGCACCGCCGCCGTCGACGGGGATCCACTGCCAGGCCCCGGCCGGGCTCTTGGTCAGCTCCCACTCGTAGGCGAACAGGGTCTCGAAGAAGCTGTTGTCCCACGCCGCCGGGGTCGGCGTCCAGGCGCCCTCGAGGCCGCTGGTGATGGCGTCGCCGCCCTTGCCGGTGCCGAACGTGCTGGTCCATCCCAGACCCTGCTCCTCCAGCGAGGCACCCTCAGGCTCAGCGCCGACGTAGGTGTCGCCGTCGGCCGCGCCGTGGGTCTTGCCGAAGGTGTGGCCACCTGCAATGAGCGCCACCGTCTCGGTGTCGTCCATGGCCATGCGCGCGAACGTCTCGCGGATGTCGCGGGCGGCGGCCAGCGGATCGGGATTGCCGTTGGGGCCCTCGGGGTTCACGTAGATCAGGCCCATCTGCACCGCGCCGAGCGGATCGGCCAGGTCGCGGTCGCCGCTGTAGCGCTCATCGTCGAGCCATCCGGTCTCGGGACCCCAGTAGATGTCCTCCTCGGGTTCCCACACGTCCACCCGGCCACCGCCGAAGCCGAACGTCTTGAAGCCCATCGACTCCAGGGCCACGTTCCCGGCCAGGATCATCAGATCGGCCCACGAGATCTTGCGGCCGTACTTCTGCTTGACGGGCCACAGCAGCCGGCGGGCCTTGTCGAGGTTGGCGTTGTCGGGCCAGCTGTTGAGCGGAGCGAAGCGGTGGGTGCCCGACCCTCCGCCGCCGCGGCCGTCATGGATCCGGTAGGTACCGGCGCTGTGCCACGTCATGCGGATCATCAGCGGGCCATAGTGTCCGTAGTCGGCGGGCCACCAGTCCTGCGAGGTGGTCAGCACGTCTTCGATGTCGGCCTTCACCGCGGCGAGGTCGAGGCTCTTGAACTCGGCCGCATAGTCGAAGCCGTCGCCCATCGGGTCGATCTTGGGGGAGTTCTTGTTCAGTGGCCGCAGGTTCAGCTGTTCGGGCCACCAGCGCTGGTTGGCGAATGAGCCCACGGCCGCGGGCACCTCGTGCATCACGGGGCACTTTCCGGTTGCGGCGGTGTCGGTGACGGCGCTCGCGTCTTGGTTGGTCATCGATGCTCCTTGGCTTCCTCGGGGGTTTGGTGGTGAAGTCCGCACAAATCTAGGTTGGCACACGCCGAATCGACAGCGGAATCGGACCGAATCGATCATGTGGCACACGCCCGGCACAGCGCAGTACCGTCATGGCCGCCGCCACCTAGGAGCAGCCATGCCCGACTCTGAAGCAGCCGTGCTCGGTCCCATCGGGGATCGGGTCCTGTTCGAGGATCAGCACATCCGGATTTGGGAGATGGTGCTCGAGCCGGGTGAGAGTTCGCCGCGGCACCATCACGAGAACGATTACATCGTGGTGATCGTGGAGGGTGACCACGTCACCGTCGAACCGCTGGGCGCCGCCGAGAGCGGATCGGAGCCCAAGTCGGCTCGAGTGTCGCCAGGCCACAGCGTGTTCCTGCACAAGGGCGACACCGAAGTGGCCATCAACTCGGGGGCCGTGCGATATCGAGACATCCAGATCGAGTTGCTGAACCCGACCTGACCACCGACCAAGACGCGCTCAGACCGCTCCCGAATGCCGGTTCGGTGGCTACCCTGTGCCGGCCCATCGAGCGCTTGAGGTTCGTATGACTGAGGACCGGCACTACTACGTCGAATCGTTCGGCACCGTTCATCTGAGCGCGTTCCGCATCGAACAATCGCCGTTCGCCCACCGCTACGCCACCGACCAGACGATCTACTGTCTGTACTGCGACCGCCTCTACCCCGTGAAGATGGCCGCCGGCGAGGACCCCATCGCCAACTATTGGAAGCTGCGCCGCGGCGTAATGCTCTACGACGTCCCCGAGAAGCCGCTCGAGATCATCGGCCCCGACGCGACCACGCTGCTTGAGAAGGTCCTCACCTGCCGGGTGGAGACGCTGCCCGTCGGTCGGGCCCGCTACGGCCTCGCCTGCCGAGCCGACGGCACCATCCTGATGGACGGGGTGGTGATGCGGCTGGCCGCCGACCGATTCTGGTACGTCAAGGCCAACGGCGAGTTCCAGAGCTGGCTGGAGGCCCACGCCATCGGGCTCGACGTTGCGGTATCGGATCCCGAATCCCGGGTGCTGCAAATCCAAGGACCGAAGTCGCTGCATGTGTTGAACGCAGCCACCGGCGGCGGGCTGTCGGAGGACTTCAAGTACTTCCATGCCGACTTCTTCGACATCTGCGGCCAGCGGCTGTGGGTGTCGCGCACGGGCTGGACGGGCGAGGCCGGGATCGAGATCTACTGCAACAGCGGCCCCGAGCCCACCGACCACGACGCCCTCTGGGACGGTCTGCTCGCCTGCGGTGAGCCTTTCGGGATGGAATTCAGTTCGTCGTCATCGATGGGTCTGCGGCGTGTGGAGGCGGGGATCCTCGACAACGGCACCGACATCGAGTCCGGGTTGACGCCCTACAGCGCCGGCCTCGGACCCTTCGTCAAGCTCGACAAGGACAGCTTCATCGGTCGCGACGCCCTGGCGAGCGCCGACCGCCGCCAGCTGCTGTTCGGCCTGGTCTGTGCATCCGCCACACCGCAAGCCGGCATGGAGGTCCATCTTGACGGCGGCCCGGTGGGCCACATGACGGCCGGATCGTGGTCGCCGACGCTCGACGCCGGCATCGGTTACGTGCGCTTCGACGAGCCTCTGCCGGGCGACGACTGGTGCGGCAAGACGGTCCGGCTGCACGACCACGACGGCACCCCCCACGAGGCCACCGTCGACACGCTCCCGTTCGTCGACAAGGAGAAGCAACTGCCTCGGGTTGCGTGGTCGCCGTCCGGCTGACCCGTACCGACCTAGCGCGGCGCGGCTAGACACCGGTGTCGTGAGCCTCGACTTCGCCATGCGCCCTGAATGGGAGGTGCTGCGCGTCCGGGCCCGGGCCGTGGCCGAGCAGGGCGTGGCCGACCACGGCCAGTGGAGCGACTCGTGGATCAACGGGCACTCCAAGGATTTCTCCAAGGTGCTGGCCGCCGAAGGCTTCATCGGCATGACCTGGCCGACCGAGGTCGGCGGGGGAGGCCGCCCCGGAATCGAGCGCATCATCATGGCCGAGGAGATGATCAGCGCCGGTGCGCCCATCGCGGCCAGCTGGTTCGCCGACCGCCAGATGGGCCCCTCGCTCTACACCTACGGCACCGCGGCTCAGAAAGCCGAGTTCCTGCCGGGGATCCTGTCGGGCGAGGCGTCATGGTGCATCGGGATGAGCGAACCCGACGCCGGCTCCGACCTGGCCTCCCTCAAGACTTTCGCAGACCGCCAGGGCGACCGCTACGTCGTCAACGGCCAGAAGATCTGGACCAGCGGAGCGGCCACCGCCGACTACTGCTACGTCATCTGTCGCACCAGCAGCGAAGGCCCTCCCCATCGTGGCCTCAGCGAGCTGATCGTGCCTATGGACCTCGACGGCATCGAGGTACGGCCGGTGCGCGACATGGTCGGCAACTCGCATTTCTGTGAGATCTTCCTCACCGATGTGCGGGTGCCGGCGATCAGCCTCGTCGGCACCGAGGGCGCCGCGTTCAAGCAGACCATGGTGCAACTCGGATACGAACGGGGCGGAATTGACCGGCTGGTGTCCAACCGGCCCCTCTACGACCTCGCCCTCGAGCACGCCGACCGGGCCGATCCCTGCACCCGTCAGGAGATCGCGGCGATCGAGACCGGCTACCGGCTCGGGCGGATCATGGTGTACCGGGGTGCGTTGGGCGAAGGATCAGCCGACTACAGCGCAGGCACCAAAGCGTTCTGCACCGAGCACGAACAGCGGGTGGCGCAGTTCGCGGCCCGGGTGCTGGGTCCGGCGGCCACGGTGGGCGAATCCGTGCCGAACGCGGTGTGCTACGCCCCGGCGTACACGATTCAGGGCGGCACGTCGGACATCATGCGCAACATCATCGGCGAGCGCATCCTCGGCCTGCCCCGAGAGCCCCGCTAGCTCGCCGCGAACTTCAATGGGTTGACCACATCCGGGGTGGCTGACTCCTTGAGGTTCCGTGAGGGAGGTTCCTTGCGGCCTACTCGGGGGTGACGTAGGCGGCGGTCAGGCCACCGTCGACCTGCAGGTTGGCGCCGGTCATGTAGGAAGCGTCGTCGGAGGCCAGGAACAGCGCGGCCGAGGCCATCTCGGCGGCCTCGCCGAAGCGGCCCATCGGAACGTGCACCAAGCGGCGCCGGCGCTTCTCGTCGGTGTCGAGGTACGACATGAGCAACTCGGTGCGCAACGGTCCCGGCGACAGGGCGTTGACCCGGATGTTCTCTCGGGCGTGGATCACCGCCAGTTCACGGGTCAGCGACAGCACCGCGCCCTTGGAGGCGGTGTACGCGATCTGGGGAGTGGCCGCGCCCACCGAGGCCACGAACGACGCGGTGTTGATGATCGAGCCGCCACCCGCTCGACGCAGCGCCGGGATCTGGTGGCGACAGCCGTACAGCACTCCCTTGAGGTTGACGTCGAGGGTCTTGTCGATGGTCTCGGTGCTGGTGGCCACCGCGTCGGAGTCGTCGGCCAGCATGATCCCGGCGTTGTTGAAGGCGATGTCGAGACGGCCGTAGGCGGACTCGGCGGTATGCACCGCGGCCGCGATCTCGGCGTCGTCGGACACGTCGGCGTGTACGGCGGTGGCGGTGCCTCCGGCCGCTCGAATCACCTCCACGGTCTCGTGATTGGCCTCGACGATGTCGACGGCCACCACTCGGGCGCCCTCGCCGGCGAAACGCAGCGCGGCGGCCCGTCCGATGCCGCCGGCCGTGCCGGTGATGAGCGCCACCTTGCCCGCAAGTCTCACAGCCGCTCCAGTCTTGCACCACCGCACCCGCCAGGCGAGGACGGCGCTCGCCGGTTCGCCAAGAATCACCGTCGTGTTCGGTGCGGTCGGCGGCGGGCTCATGCTGACCGCCGCGGCCGCAGTGTTCGCCACCATGACCATGGCCGAGCACTGCCCAGCCACTGACAGCCAACCGCTACCCTCGGGTCATGAGCGTCGACCAACGCAGCGACCGCGCCCCCTCTCGGGAGCCGGAGTGGTACCTGCCCACCTTCGACACGGTGGAAGAGGAGCGCCGGCACCGCAAGCAGCGCCTGGCCGCCACCTACCGGATCTTCGCCAAGCTGGGGTTCGAGGACGGCGCAGTGGGCGCGGCGGGCCATGTGACGGTGCGCGACCCCGCGGAGCCCGAGACTTTCTGGGTCAACCCGTGGGGCGTGCCGTTCTCCCACATCACAGCCTCGAGCCTGATCCGGGTCGACTCCGACGGCGCCATCGTCGACGGCGAGGGTGCGCTCCTCAACGGCGCAGCCTTCGCGATCCATTCCCAGATCCACGCGGCCCGCCCCGATGTGGTGGCCGCGGCCCACAGCCACTCCATGCACGGCAAGACCTTCTCGGCGCTGGCCCGCCCGCTACGGCCGCTCACCCAGGACGCCTGCGCCTTCTACGACGACCACGTCATCTTCGACGGCTTCAGCGGCGTGGTGCTTGAGCTCGACGAAGGCAAGCGCATCGCCGCCGCGCTGGGCGACTGCAAGGCGGCCATACTCCAAAACCACGGGCTGCTGACCGTGGGCGCCTCGGTGGACGCGGCCGCGGGAGCCTTCGTGGCCATGGACCGGGCCTGCCAGTCGCAGCTCCTGGCTGAGGCCGCCGGTGATCCGGTCGACATCAGCGACGACATCGCCCGTCACACCTATTCGATGGTGGGAACCGGCCTGGCCATGTGGTTCACCTTCCAGCCCCTGTACACCGAGATAGTGCGCGAACAGCCCGACCTCCTCGATTGAGCAGCGCCCCTGTCGGCGCCTTCGGCTCGGTCTCAGGAGAGCGGCGCCAGGAAGACCCGGACCGATCGGGGTTCGGCTACGAGAGCGTCTGAGCCGTCGGGGGCCGGCACCGGCGGAGTCCCGAAGGGCTGCACGGCCGCGATCACGAAGTCGTGGCCGATCCCGTACTCGACCCAGGCCGCATCCGCGCCGACGCCGAAGGTCTCGGTCATCGTCTGCCAGCCCCAGGAGGCGCCGTCGGCGGACCAGCCCACCCAGTTCTCCTGAGACCAGTACCCAGAATCGGCCGTCAACGGCTGGGAAGCTCCGGGCTCGGAGGTCTCCTGGGCCGACAGAACCTCGAAGGCGGCCTCGAAGTCTTCGGGCGAGAAGGTCACCAGATCCTCGCCGGTGTCGGGATCGATGAAGGTGACCCACACTCCGGTCTCGTCGGCCTCCTCGCGCACACCCTCTATGGGTTCGTCAGCGCTGAGTTCTTCGGCGTCGAACACCCTCACGGGCTCTTCGGCGGACAGATCCCAAAGGGTCAGGCCACCGGGCGGCTCGTCGTAGCGCAGCTCGTAGCCGCCCGACGAGATCCGTACCGTCGACATGGCCGCAGCGACGGCTTCCTCGTAGGCACTGACCGGAGGCGCGGGCATCGCAGTGGCAACCAGGCCACCCCGCCCAGCGTGGAGTTGCCCCACGTCCAGGCCCTCGAAGCTGGTCACCGTCTGAGGTTCGGAGCCGGGGGCGGTTCGTTTCAGGCTCGTAGCCGAGGGTTCCACGACGGTGCTCCAGAACGCGCCCCGGTGCATGACGGCACCGAACAGCCCGAACGCGTCGTAGGGCTCCTCGATCCAGGTGCGCCCATCGGCCGAAGTCAGGATCGAGCCCTCCGACGGGCCGAGGAGGTGGACCACGAAGCCGTCTTCGGTGGCAGCGCCCAGCGCGCCGAGCGTCTCGCGAACCGTGGTCACCTCCACGGGCTCACCGACGCCGTATCCGTCGCTCCACAACAACACCAGCGATCGGGGCTCGTTGAACAGCGCATCCTGCTCCTCTGCGGTCAGCCCCAGCTCCTCGGCGCTGAACTGCATCGTCTCGCCCATCGAGAAGTCAGCACCGTCGTCGGCGTACTCCAGCGCAGCCGGCTCAGTCTGCTCGCCGGCATCCGAGTCGCCCAGCGTCACTGAGATCTCCGCTACCAACGATCCTGAGGTCTCGGGTGCCGCCCCCCCGTAGGACCAACCCAGCGCAGAGCGGCCCTCGGGCAGCAAGCCGCTGGCCTCCACCAGACCCTGCACATCGAGCGCGGCCGAAGCGCCCAGGATCAAAACGATGTCGTCGCCCGACGCGAGCACCGATGTCAACACGGTGCGGTGCTCGATCCACGCAGACACCGGTGTCGGCAACGGAATCTCCTCGAACTGCAACTCCGTCCAGGTGGCGGTTGCGTCGTTCGACACGAACACCCGGCTCTCCCCATCGAAGAAGGACGACGATGACCGGTCAGGCCCCCCGACCACCCAGCGGTCGCCGGAGACGGCGATGTGATGGGGGAGCACCTCGGCGGGCAGGTTGACTTCGGTCCAGTTCACACCGTCGTCGGTGACCACGGTCACCTCGCGGGTGTCGATCTGAGGCCATTGAGCCTCGTTGTGTGACGCGAAGCCCAGAACCCGCCCGTCGCTGAGCGACTGCAGCGACCAGAGATCCCAGAAGGCCGGTTCGATCTCGGTCCAGCGCAGCGGCGGGCCGGTTGACAGTGCCTGCACAGTGATCTCCGGCTGGGCCGCAGTGGCGACCGGGTCACCGCCCTCGGCGGGGTCGGTAGCCGCGGGGGAGGGGGCCGGTTCGGACCCTGCGGGAGTGCCGGCGCCGTCGGCTGCCGCCGTGGGGGCTGCGTCGCCAGCCGCGGCGCCGGCACTCTCCGAATCAGTCGGCGACG
>JAJDZO010000173.1 GCA_022824605.1 Acidimicrobiia bacterium | reverse complement strand
GTCCACGGCGGGTTCGTTCGCGGTAGTAATTCGCCACTAGCGGATTCGGCGACATGGAGCCAACAAGCGCCTCAGCCACATCGTCCGGCACGTCACTGTCGGGTTCGTCCCCCCGTGGCGTGCGCGGGCCCTGCCCACCGCTGCTGTTCGGCGTCTTGGCGGGATGTCGGCGAGAAATCATGGGAGTTGAGAGCCTAGATCGATCCGTGGGAGCAGTTCATCGCCTCGCGAGTACGGACACTGGGTCTTCATGCTCTGTACCCCGGTCGTCGCCGCCGAGCGACAGAAACGCCATCTCCATGAATCGGGCCAGGGCACTGGCGAGTCGCATCTGTCGGGGTGTGCGGCAGCGGGCGTTGATCAAGCCGGAGTTGGCCACGAGCACGGCGACGCACTGAGCGCGGCTCGTAGCGACGTTCAAGCGGTTGAGGCTGTACAGGAACTCCATCCCTCGAGGGGCTTCTTCGGCAGAACTCGTTGCCATGGAGTAGATCGACACGGGTGCTTCCTGGCCCTGGAACTTGTCCACCGTGCCGACGCGACACCGCGGGAGCGCTTCGATGAGCGCTCTGACTTGTGCGTTGTACGGCGCGACAATCAGCACGTCGGACTCGTCGACGCTGCGCGTGTTGCCGTCCGCGTCGGTGAAGGCGGCGTTGACGCTCATCAGGTCGCTGATGAGGCCCGATACCTGGACGACTTCTTCTGACGACAGGTTGCTACACCCGTCGTGGACCGCGGCCACATGGAGCAGCCCGGCACCGTCGAGGGGTCCAGCGCCCGCAAGGCTGAGGTTGTCGCGGCCTGGGTGGGGCTGCAAGCGGCCCTCGTAGAACACTTCCGAGGTGTACTCGCAGATCGCCGGGTGCAGCCTCCAGGTGTGGTCGAGGAACAGGCCGAGATGGTCCGGCATCACCCGGTGATCGTCGAGCAGGTGCGCCAGCACGGAGCGCTCGCTGCCGGGCGGGTGTACGCCGGTCAGCGGCTGGTCGAGCTGTTGAGGGTCGCCGAGCAGAACGAGACTCTCAGCGCAGGGCGACGCGGCGACCGCGTCGGCGAGGGACATCTGGCCCGCCTCGTCGATGAACAGAACGTCGACACTGCCAGCCATGTCGTCACGCGCCCAGAGCCATGTCGTCGCGCCGACCACATCGACGGAACCGTCGGCGAGCGCTGCGAGGGCCTTCGGGGTGGACTTGAGATGGGTGAAGCGGGCGCTTGCCGGCTCGCCGCCGGTGCGTTGGCCGACGCGCACGCGAATACCCCGGCCGGCCCCGCTTTTGGCGACCTTGAGGAGCATCTCGCCGATGACTTTGTGGCTGTTGGCGGTGACGCCGACGGTGCGACCCTCGGCGACGAGGTCGACGATCATCGCGGCTCCGACCGTGCTCTTGCCTGAGCCCGGTGGACCCTGGATGGCCAGATAGGTGTGGTCCAGGTTCGCGACGAGCCGTCGCGCTGCGTGCAGGGCGTCCTCGCCGGGCCCACAAAGCGGTTGCTCCGGTGCCTGTCCCAGCCGCGGCGGGCGGCGAGAGAGCAGGTCGCGTGCTGCCTGGTGTGCTCCGTCGCCTTCGATTCCGTGATCTAGGACCCACCGGGCGATGTGCTCCAGGCTCTGCGGTTTCGGCTTCGGGTTGACGAGGTCGAGCGGAATCAACGACGTCACCCCGGTGGGCGCTGGCCGCTCGGTGCCTAGCTTGATCACGATCTCTCCGGCCTGCTCGTCGATGCGGTGAACCGTCCCGACGGACTTGAGCGTCTCGGGGTCGTGCGGACTCGTGCCCTCTTTGATGGAGTGCTCTTGCGGCGGGAACTTGAACCGGTGGAGCATCGACCGGGCACGCGGGGCCGGGTTCGGTGTGGAACCCGAGAACCTCAGCCCGCTCATGGCGTCGGACTCCGACAGGCGCTCCTCGTCGTCCTTCTCAGCAAGATGAAAGTACCGCCACCAGCAGGACTTGTCCTCTCGCCGATGCCAGTTCAACAGCTGGGCGAGCAACCACCGCCCATATGCGGCCCCGCCCTCTTCTTCGACATTCGCAGGAAGCCCGGCGCACAGGTCCGCTGCGAGCTGGTTCACCCGCTGCTGTGCTTCGCTGTCCTCGGTGTCCTCGGGCTCGGGCACGGAAGGCCGCGGCAGGTCGCCGTGCCTCTCGGACAGCTTGTCCCGCTGCGATTCGAGCCAGTCTCGGAGGTACATCGTCGAGAGGCAATCGTCTCGGTTGTAGCCCTTGATCGAGTTGAGCAGATCGCTGCGCGCCTCCCCTTCGCCCAGTTCGAGCCACGTCTCAAACTCCACGATGCTGGAACTCGCGTCGCGCATCCCGGCCTCGCGTCGGAAGCTGTAGAGCGGCTCCAGGCGCTTGATCGAATAGCTCTCCACCGAGGCCCGGATCCCCTGACGGACCGCCCGGTACAAGTCGACGAAGACCTCTCCCCGCAGCAGCCGATCGACTTCCTCTTCGCGTGTGCCGTGCCGGCCGGCGAGGCGCTTCACCGCCGTGGGCTCATAGGGCGCGTAGTGGTAGATGTGAAGGTCCGGGTCCGACTCGAGGCGCTCGATGGCGAGGTCGATGAACTCCTCGAAGGCTCGCTTCTCCGACGCTGTGGTCACCGTGCCCTCGTCGTCGATCGACCAGAAATCGTGGAAGACCGGCTCGCCCTCCGGTGCCGCTCCAGGCTCGACCACGCCGAAGAGGTAGTCGATGCCGTCGACTGTGTCCGATCCGTAGAACGGGTCGCCCTCAATGTCGAAGAAAAGGTCGCCCCGCGACGGCTCCGGAAGCATCAGCAGGCCGTGATTGGCGACGAGCGCACCGTGGGCGTCTAGCGGCGGTTCGATCCGCTCCGAGATCACCTCCTCCTTGAAGTCGTCGCCCTTGACCTGAATGGCCGCCTGCGCCCGGATGTTGGCCATCGCCCTGTCGCTGATTCCATCCAGGGGCTCGGCTGGCAATTTGTCGAACCCGGCGAGATCTCGCCTGGTGGTCACGCCGACGGCGGTCAGCGTGCGGCGCTGGCGAGACGTCAGATTCGCGACCAGGGACAGGTCGTCCGCGGCGCGCCACTGCTGTCGGCACTCCAGACTCCATCGGCACACGCCGCAGTGCTCGACCGGCTCCGGCTTGGTCAACAGCGCAGCGTCGTCTCGGTCGCCCAGGAAATCGCCCAGGAAGTCTTGCATCTTTCGGTCCGCCAGCCGGTAGTACGCGGCGAAGTCGGCGAACCGGAACGACACCTTCTGTTGGGCGACCCCGCCCAGCGCCAAGTGCATCGCGTCGGGCGGGCAGCCCTGGAGTTCCTCGACCATGTGCGAGTACATGCACAACTGTAGAACCGCCGCCGCGGTCGCATGTCGGGCGAGCTTCGCGTCCCACACCTCATAGCTCCACTCCCCGAAATCGCTGGGCTTGGAGACACGCCTCAGAAAATCCGCATAGCCGAACCGGATCTCGTCGAAGAGCACCGCCTGATAGATCACATCGGCACCTGCTGCCATCGCTGAGCGGGTCTCGTCCCGGCCCGTGGCGAGTCGCTCATGGTACGGGAGCTTCTCATCCACGACGATCGTTGTGACAGCGAACCCATCAGCCCGCAGCTCCTCCAAGAGACGCGTCTCATGCTGGGTGCCGCGCTTGGCGATGCGGTCCAAGACAGGATCTTCTCGTATCGGCCGCTCACGCAGACCGAACGCGGCAGTCCCTTCAAGTTCCGTGAAATGCCCACACTCCAAGTGCCCGACTAGGTCGGTGGCCGAGAACAGCAACCGCCCTTCGACTCGCTGCACCGACTCAGGATAGTCCTAGCTCGCTAGAGGAGCCCGACAGGGCCGCGAGGCGCCGCCGCTGCGCTCCAGCCGGTAGTGACAGCGCCGCGAGCATGAGGACGGCAAGATTGCCGACGGCCGGATCGCTATTGGCCAGTGCTCAGGCTCTCGCCTGGTGGATTGGAGCTTTCGGATGTCCTACTGGTCATCGGTCGTCGATTTTCCTGTGTTGTCAGACCCGTCCGCGGAGGCCGTCGTTTCGTTAGCATCGTCCTTAGTCCTCTCCTTCCTGGCTTGTCGGGTGGCTCTGACCCCAGGCTTTCCGACGATTCTCCAGCCTTTTCGATGATTTTTCGGAGCAGCCAGAACAGGCTGACCAGGCTGGCGTAGCCGAAGAACCAGATAGCGATTCGCGCCCCCAGGCTGCCTTCTACGGCGATCCCCCCGATGGCGGTGACCGCAACACCGGTCACCGCCAAAAAGACTCCGAGAATCTCCACAACACGCAGCAGGGAGTTCTTGATCTCATCTCGGGTCTCCTTGAGGATTGCGACCCTGGATGACTCCAACGCCTGCGTGGTGTAGCTTTTGACGCCGCTTTCGACACGTTTTTCAATTTCCGAGGCGATGTATTCTCGGTTCGCATCGCTTGAAGCGTGTTCAAGTTCAAGATAGTCGAGCCGATTCTGGCAACGTTCGATGAAGTGCCGATCCGTGCCTGAGGTGAGCTCCAATGCCAAACGGCATTGACGCTTGGCCTCATTAAGGCCTCTTCCATCTCTGCTGCAGTACGCCAGCGCCGAGCGCACGAGCGCGAATCGCGCCTGCATCTGGTCGGATGGCTTCTGCATCTGGTCGGTGGTGCTCTTGCTCTCGGCGGGACCTAAGAGATCGCGTGCGATGTCGCGGATGCCATCGGAGCTCTCCTTGCGCAGAATGAACGGCGGGACTTCGGTGATCGCCTCAGCGAGCCAGAGGCGGAGCCTCAGCTGGTGCCGCTTGTGTTCGGTGTCGTTGTGTTCACCGCAGGCGTCGATGCTCTCGCTCAGTTCTTCCAGTTTTCTTGGGGTCGGCAGGTTCCCCTCCTCCGAGCGCGCCTCGCTGAGTTCGTGGTGCTGATTGGCTATTCTCAACGGCAGCCAATCCTTTATGGATGTGTTCTGCGGCTGGCGGTCAGCCCACTGCAGCGCGAACTTAATCCCTTTGGGTCGCGTCTCATATCGTGCGAGGTGCACAGCAACCAGACAAGCCACAACTGTGAGAGCCGCGTCGTCCCAGCCGTTCATATGCTCACTGAGCGTTTTCCGCAACGATGTCAGAGCCTTTCCAGCACGCTTTTCGTCGTCAGGAAGTAGGTCTTCGTCATTGAGCAGCTTGCGGCGCAGATTTTCTCCCTCGGTCTGGAGTTGGTACACGAAATCATCTACAGCGCTGTTCAGCGCAGCGCGCGCCGGGCAATTCGTGTCGGCGTCATCGTTGACTGAGCCCGCGTCGATCTTCTCGTTCATGTTCATGACGAGCTTCGTGATGAGCTCCATTTTGGATTCTGTGCTCACTCGTCGAGGGAGCGGATGCCCGAGGACCCCGAGTCGCCCCGGTTGTCGTTGCGGATCCGATCTGGAGATTGGGAGAGTGGCTCATCGGGTGTCTGCACCTGTGTGACGTCGGCTACTGCAGGGGGCGGGTGTGTGTCGGTATCGCCCCTTCGTGGCTGCTGCGCTTGTGGTGTGCTGTCGGACAGAGGCGGACTGTCCTGATTGCGACGCTCCTCGCGCCAGTTTCCTAGAGATTGATTGCTTTGAGTCTTCCAGGCTTTATGACCACTCTCGGATCTACCCAAGAGAACCGATGCGGCCGGGGACGGTGCGGAAAAGGTGTAGTCATCTGTCAATTCGAAAAAGTCGTTCCGTCTAATGAGTTTGTGAGTTTCGATCAGTTCAGTCCGAAGATCTAAGTATCTCTTGGGCATCGTGGCAGTCGGCTCTAATGCAGCACGAGCTCCTCCAAACACGGTGAACTTATCCGAGGCCGGATCTGCTGATAGGTACTCTCCGTGTGCCGAAACATTCTTCGCCTTAGACTTGAGCGTGAAGACTTGGCGGTGTGCGTCGGCAGATCTACTGTTTTGTTTCCTCATCTGCGTCTCCTTGATGGGAACCAAGCGGTCCCCTTGAGGTACGGCGAACTACTCACACCGAGACTAGCAGGAGGGATGCGTCTGGGCAAATACCGGTGGAACACACTGGGCAATACCCAAAAGATCGGAAAAGTTAGCAGATCGGCTTAGGTGTCCTGGGCATAGAGGTTGGTAGCACCGCGATGGGGTGAGCCTCCACCCCGCCCGATTCGCCACCAAAGCCCGCTTCGCCACCGCCGACGGCACCGCCCCCATCGCTGCCAACAGCGGACGCATCGTGCGCCACCGGCTCAACCGTGGCGGCAACCGCCAGCTCAACAAAGCCATCCACACCGCCGCCCTGGACAGATCTCACGACCCGGCACCGAAGGACGCGATCGCGCCCGCGTCGGCCAAGGCCCAAGCGGCGGTCTGGCACAGATCTCACGACCCGGCACCGAAGGACGCCTCTACTACCAGCGCTGCCTCGACCGCGGCAAGACCAAACGAGAAGCCATCCGAGCCCTCAAACTCCGCATCTCAGACCGCATCTGGACCCACCTCCAACACCACCCCCAAACGACCAACCCGGCCTCCTGCTTGACATAGGAGCTCAGCTAGTCGTCGGAGATGTCTATGGTTTTGATCCATTCGGGCACCCGATCGAGGGAGTAGGAGTCGGTCAACGCGGCGATGGTCAGGGGCGCGCCCGGCGGCCGGGTCTCTGGCCAGCGCGTGTAGCCGTCGGTTATGACGACGATCACCGCGGGTCGGGACTCGATGGCGGCATTGATGCCGACTCTCATATCGGTGCCACCGCCCCCGGCGAGGTTGACTTGGCGGGTGCTGAACACCCGATCCTCGGCGGCGACGTCGGCGTCCACCGAGTACACCCGCAGGCCCTCGCCGGGCACTACCCGAGTGAGGATGCCACGGATCTCGGCCAGCGCTCGGGTCAGCTCTTGCTCATACATTGATCCCGATGTGTCGACTACCACCGCAACATCGGGGACGGGCCGAGTCATGCCCGGTCGTATCACCGGATCGCTGCTGTCGCCGCGGCGAGAGGGACGCTGCCAGGTGTAATCGGCCGCGCCGGCTCGCTGGTGCACCCCCCTTCGAACGGCCGACTCCAGCGCCCGACGCCAGTCGACTTTGGGATCCAGCGTCTGGTCGGCCCAGCGGCGCAGACCGGCAGGGACGGTGCCGATGCCCTTGGCGCGCTCGTGATCGCGCACGGCGTCGGCGACCACCCGGCGCACCATGTCCTGCTCAACGGGATCAAGCCCGTCGGCGGTGTCGCGCTCCTCGTAGCCGGCGGCCTCTCCGGTGCAGCCCGAGCCGCAGTGCAGCTTGATCTTGGTCACGGTCGCGCGATTCATCAACTCCTCGAAGTAGTGCTCCGCGGTGCGGCCGTCCGCTAGGTCGAACCGGTCGGGCAGTAGTGCGCCGTCAGGAAGAACAAGATCGTCGTCGACTAGGTCGTCGTTGATCTCACAGTCACCGGCGACGTTCCAGACCCTGAGTTCGCCGGTTTGGACTCCGATGGTCTCGGCTCGTCGGGAGTGGGCCCGCAGGCCGTGGTTCAACTCGTGAATCAGCACCGCGGCCGTCTCCTCCACGCTGCAGGATTCGACATACGCCGAGTTCACGTAGATGCGCCACCTGTCGTCGATGGCCAGCGTCTCCACGTGATCGGTGGCGATCAGCGGGCACGCGAACAGAGCCCGCGAGTAGTAGGGCCGATTCAGGGTTATCCACAGGCGGGCGGCGCGCAGCCGCCGATCGGCGGTCTCGCTCAAACGAGCCTTCCTGTCGGCCGGGGCCCGGCCGGTCGTCGCGTCGGGGCTCGCCGACGAGTTAGTCTCAGCAAGGCCGGTCTTACCGCCAGTGAACAACAGCACACTGCCGCAGCTCGAATCTGCATCGGCACGGCGCGGCGACGATTTGTGCGCCGGGCTCTGCGTGCGGCGCTGCGAGATGTCGATCACCGTGCTCATGCCGCCCTCGCGCTACTGCTGAGCAGGCCGGTGTCGCCCAGGACTTCGCTGAACACTTCGAAGCCCGGCGGCAGGCTCGCACCCGAGGGTTTGACCTCCACGAGGCGGGCAGCCACCGCCGCAGCCATATCGGGCACGCCCGCTCGGGCCGCGGCGATGCACACCCTGAATCCGTTTCGCCAGTGCGTCTTCGTGTCGGCGACAACGGTGGCGGCCACAGCCTCGAGAGCCGCGAACTGCTGGTCGGTTCGCTGCAGGCGCTCGAAGATGTCCGGATCAGCGAGCAGGTCCACTGGATCGGGTAGATCGAGATCGCGTACATACGTCATGTACTCGATCGCGGCTCCGTCGCCGACGAGCGCGGCGGCAATGAGCATTCGCACCGTGTCATCGGCGCCCGCTCTGTCGCCGATCGCCTCGCAGCGGG
>JAJDZO010000298.1 GCA_022824605.1 Acidimicrobiia bacterium | reverse complement strand
ACCGTACTCACACGCTCATTGAGGTCGAGTCGAGCCGGGCCCCGTCGAGGGCCCGGCTAGGCTCGTCTCAGCAGGGGGCCTTGTGATCGCCAGACTGTCTCCAGCCGAGCGGATCAGCGCTGCCGTCCTCGGTGCCCTCGCGCTCGCCTGGATCATCGGCGCCGGGCTCCGCAGGGAGCTGTTCTTCGATCCAGTGCTGTTCGGCCTCGGCTCCGGCGCCATCATCGCCGCGCTGGCCATCGGGCTGGTAGTGGCCTTCCGGGCGTCGGGGGTCATCAACTTCGGGCACGGCGCGATCGCCACCTACGTGACCTACGTGTACGTGTCGCTGGTCGGCGACGGCCAGTACCCCGTGCCGCCCATACCCAACCCGCTGGCACCGATCGAGGGCATGGCCGGGATCGAGATCGTCGACTTCCCGACCTTCATCAGCCTGGGCGACTCGATGGGCAAGGCTCCCGCGCTGGTGATCGCGCTGGCCACCGCCGCCGTCCTCGGGCTCATCGCCCACTTCGCCATCTTCCGCCCGCTGCGATACGCACCGGTGCTGGCCAAGGTGATCGCGTCGGTCGGGATCATGCTGTTCCTGCAGGCCGCGGTGGTGCTGCGCTTCGGTGCCCGGGCCAAGGCGACCGAGCCGATCTTCCCCGACGACCCGGTCGACATCCTGGGGGCACGGGTCGGCCAGGATCGCCTCTGGGTGCTGGGCACCGTCATCGTCATCACCGCCGCGCTGTGGGTGCTGTTCCGCTTCACCCGATTCGGGATCGCCACCCGCGCCGGAGCTGAGAACGAGCGGTTCACCACGCTGCTGGGCTTCAACGCCGACTTCCAGGCGGGTGTCAGCTGGGTGATGGCGTCGGTGCTGGCCGGTCTGGTTGGGATCCTGGTGGCACCCATCACCGGCGTGACCCCGAACTTCTTCACCGTGCTGCTCATCTCCTCGCTCGGAGCGGCGCTCATCGGGCGGATGTCGTCGTTCGTGATAGCCGCGGCCGCGGGCCTGATGCTGGGCATCGTCGACCAGGAGCTCTTCCGCCTGGAGTTGGAGTGGGACTGGATACCAGACATCGGGATCCGGAGGGCGCTCCCGTTCGTGGTGATCGCGCTGGCCATGGTGGCCCGGGGCGAGTCGCTGCCGTCGCGGGGAGCGCTCACGGTGGAGCGGCTGCCCGAGGCGTACGTCCCCCGTATCACCCGTGGCCGGGTGGTCGGTTATGGGATCCTGCTGGCGGCGGCGTTCTGGATGACCGTGTTCGCGCCCTTCCAGTACCGCGCCGGCATGCAGAACTCCATGATCGGGGTGATCCTCGCCCTGTCGCTTGTGGTGGTGACCGGATACGTGGGCCAGATCTCGCTGATGCAGATGGCCCTGGCCGGGATCGGCGCCTTCTCGGTGGCGTCCTTCGGCACCCAGGCCGGCATGCCCCTGTTCATCTCATTGCCGCTGGCGGTGGCAGCCGGTGTTGGGTTCGGCCTGATCGCAGCGGTCCCGTCGCTGCGCACCCGCGGCGCCAGCCTGGCCATCGTCACGCTGGCCAGCGGGCTGGCCATGGGCGAGATCTTCTTCTCGCGCCCCGGATGGTTCGGTCTCGACCGCGGCGTTAAGACCACCGACCCTCCGGTGCTGTTCGGCATCGAGTTCGGGCCCAACAGCGACTTCATCTTCGGCGACGGCAAGATCCCCACCGGCGGGTACGGGCTGTTCCTGCTGGTGGTGGGCGCGCTGTGCTGCATCTCGGTGAAGAGGCTTCGCCGGTCGCGCCTGGGCGAGCAGATGCTGGCGGTGCGGGCCAACGAGCGGGCCGCGGCCGCGGCCGGCGTGAACGTGGCCGCCATCAAGCTGTCTGCCTTCGCCATATCGAGCGTCTTCGCCGCTCTGGGCGGTGCGCTCATCGCGTTCAACCTGGGCACCTACGGCACCGACACGTTCGGGATCTTCGCCTCGCTGACCGTGCTCGCCTTCGCCTACCTCGGCGGTATCAGCACTATCGGCGGGGCGATCACCGCGGGGACGCTGTTCTCGGAGGGCATCGGCATCGTGGTCACCAACGAGTGGGTGATCGACGTGGGGCCCTACACCGCCTATGTGGCCGGGTTCTTCCTGATCGGCACCGCCGTCTACAACAACGAGGGCATCGACGGATTCCAGCGCAGGCAGTTCCACCAGCTGGGCCGCTGGCTCAGCCGCCGATTGGGCCGCGGGGTCCCGGAGCCGGCCGATGTCTGACGCCGTTCTCGCCACCAGCGGGCTCACCGTGCGCTTCGGCGGCCTGCTGGCCGTCAACGACGTGTCGCTGGAGTGCCGCCGGGGACGGCTGACCGGTCTGATCGGCCCCAACGGGGCGGGCAAGACGACCTTCATCGATGCCATCACCGGGTTCCTGCCCAACAACTCGGTGGGGTCGGTCCGGCTGGAGGGGGAGGAGGTCTTCGGACGCTCACCCCATGTGCTGTCCCACGACGGGCTCACCCGCACCTGGCAGACGTTGGAGCTCTTCGACGACATCACAGTGCGCTCCAACCTCGATGTGGCCAGCCGCCGTCTCACGGTGGGCTCGGCGCTGCTCGACTACTGGCGGCCCCGCCAGCGCGCCGACCGGGTCGACGAGGTGCTGGAGCTGCTCAATCTGGGCGCCATCGCCGAGCGCCAGCCCCGCGAGCTTTCCCAGGGGCAGCGCAAGCTGGTGGGAGTGGGGCGGGCCCTGGTGGCGGAGTCGTCCAAGATCCTGCTGCTGGACGAGCCCGCGGCCGGCCTCGACAAAGCGGAGACCGAGTGGTTCGGTGCCCAGCTGAGGCACCTCGTCGATCAGGGCTACACCATGCTGCTGGTCGACCACGACATGGGGCTGGTGCTCAACGTGTGCGACTACATCCACATGCTGGTCTTCGGCCAGCTCACCGCGTCGGGCACGCCCGATGAGATGCGCAACAACCCCGAGGTCATCGCGGCCTACCTGGGCCACAGCGGGGCCGAGTCATGAGCCGGCGGCCAGCCATGGGGGCAGGAGCCGAGCCATGAGCGAGCGCCTCCTGACCATCGAGAACCTCGACACCGGATACGACGGCGTGGCCGTGGTGCGTGGCCTGAGCCTGCACGTAGACGCGGGAGAGGTGGTCGCCTTGCTGGGCCCCAACGGCGCGGGCAAGACCACCACACTGATGACGATCTCGGGCATGGGCCAGATCCTGAACGGCTCGGTGACCATCATGGGCCGGCCGGTGCCGCGGCTGCGCCAGGCCCACCGGGTGGCCCGCTGGGGTGTGATCCACGTGCCCGAGAACCGGGGCCTGCTGTACCAGTTGACCGTGCGAGAGAACCTCCAGCTGGCCAAGACCAGCGGCAAGGTCGACATCGACCGGGCCGTCGACTTCTTCGGTGCCCTCGGCCCGCTGATGAACCGCAGGGGCGGGCTGCTCAGCGGCGGCGAGCAGCAGATGCTGGTGCTGGGGCGGGCCATCGTGGCCGAGCCCAAGCTGATGATGGTCGACGAGATGAGCCTGGGCCTGGCCCCGGTCATCTATGAGGAGCTGATGCCGGTGGTGCGCCGCATCGCCGATGAGACCGGCGCCGGGGTGCTGCTGGTGGAACAGCACGTGGAC
>JAJDZO010000265.1 GCA_022824605.1 Acidimicrobiia bacterium | reverse complement strand
CCTGCTCAATGCGGTGATTGCAGAAGTTGCATTTGTTGGCGGTGTTGGTGGCCGGGTTGATGTAGATGGCGTCATAGGGGCAGGCGTTCATGCAGCCCTTGCAGCCGATGCAGTTCCGGTCGTCGAAGTCGACCACTCCGTTGGCGGCTCGGAACAGCGCTCCGGTGGGGCAGATCGTGATGCAGGGGGCGTTGTCGCAATGGTTGCAGCGCATCACCGAGAAATGCCGGTCGACATGGGGGAACGTGCCGGTCTCGATGTACTTGACCCAGGTGCGGTTCACTCCGAGGGGAACCTCGTGTTCGCTCTTGCAAGCAACCGTGCAGGCATGACAGCCGATGCAGCTGCTGCTGTCGAGCAGGAACCCGAGCCGGGTCACGCCCCGGACCCGATCACCGTGAGTCCATGTCTGTCACGCCGCTGTTCCGATCAGATTGGCACCCGCGGCGCGACCCTAGAGGCCAAGCCGACAAGCCAACGAATCCGCGCCGTCAACCGACGGTCTCGAGGAAGCTGGTGTCGACGAAGGCGTCGTAGCTGCCCAGCGCAGCCTCCAACTCGCCGGCGGCAACCAGCGAATCCATCTGCTCCTTCATGGCCTGCTGCACCGCGCCGCCCAACCACGCCGCCGACAGCTGCACCTCCTTGGTGGGGAAGGTGAAAGTGTCAACAAGCGCGACCGTGGCCGCACGCGATGCGCCGGTCGCAGAGGCAATGTCATCGATGAACGGCCTCCGGTCGTAGCTGTAGGCCCGGTACGCGTTGTCGTTCGCCTGCAGGAACCCGGCGACCGCCTCGGGATAGTCCGACGCGAAGGCACCGGTAGTGGCGACAACGCCGAACACCCGCTGACCGAGTCCGTCAGCTTCGGTACCGGTTCGCGCCGCGGCCGCACCCACCAACACCAGGTCAGCACCTCCGGTCACCGAAGCCGCGAACGACCTCAGTTCGTGCCCATGGCTGATGTCGATGTCGTTGGCCTGCAACGCCTGGGCCATGTCATGGCTCGACGCGAACGGGATCCAGTTCACCGTCAAGTCGAGGGCGGTGTCATGGACCCCTCCGACAAGCACGGCCCGAGTCGGTATCGGCCATTCCACGAGATACCCCACGTTCAGTTCATCGAGGGTCATCGCCTCGGCGAGAATCGTGGTGGTCACAACATGGCGATCATCGCTCTCTCGGTCCGCTTCGAGACCGCCGGTCGCCTCTCCCCCAGGAACAGCCGCAGCGCCATCCGGCTCGGTCTGAACCTCGACAACCTCTCCGTCATCGGTGCCTGCCGGCGACTCCGGCGGCGGCCCGCTGCCACTGCAGGCAGCCGCCACGAGTCCGATCACCACGAAGAAGGCGCGTCGCACCAAGTGGTTCGGCAAGCTCGGGCAATTTCGCATTGAAGTCCTGTCCGGGCGGCCTCAACGCGTCCGGTGGACGAGTTCCGGGGTCAGTTCGGCGACGCTCGACGCGCCGCACAGCGCCATGTCGCGCTTCATGGAAGTGTGCAGGTGCTCGATGACCCAGTCGACGCCCTGCTCGCCGGCGACGGCCAGCCCGTACAGGTAGGGCCGCCCGATCATGCAGGCGGTCGCTCCTAGAGCCAGAGCCTTCACGATGTCGCCACCCCGGCGGACGCCACCGTCGCAGACGATGTCGAGATCGCCGCCCACCTTCTCAGCCACCGGCTCGACCAGGTCGATGACAGCAGGCGCCGCATCGAGCTGGCGGCCGCCGTGGTTGGACAACACGACGCCGTCGAGCCCGCTGGCTCGGGCGATCTGGGCATCCGCCACGCTTTGCACACCCTTGATAAGCACCGGCCCGTCCCACAGCGAACGCATCCATTCGACATCGTCCCACGACAGGGTCGGATCGAACTGCGTGTTCATGAATGCGGCCAGGTCCACCGCGGTCGTGCCGTCGATGTCGGTGTTGCCGGCCACATTGGCGAACGACATCGGCTCAGAGAACGCGAACCTCAGGCTCCACGAGGGCCGGATCATTGCTTCCATCAGGGTGCCGAGTCCGACCTTGGGAGGCAGCGTGAACCCCCGGCGCACGTCGCGCTCGCGGCGGCCGAGCATGGCTGCATCGACGGTGATGCACAGCACCTCGAAACCGGCTTCAGCAGCCCGCAGGATCATGTCTTTGAGCAGGCCCCGGTCGCGCCAGACGTAGACCTGGAACCACTTCGCGCCCCCACAGACGGCGGCCACTTCCTCCACGGAGCGGGTTCCCATCGTGGACAGCGAATAGGGCAGCCCGGCACGCTCGGCGGCTCGGGCCGCGGCCAGCTCGCCTGCAGGGTCGGCGATCCGAGTGAATCCCGTCGGCGCCAGAATCAACGGGAAGGGCACCTCGCCGCCGAGAATCGTGCCGGTGGTGTCCACGCTGCCCATGTCTCGCAGCACCCTCGGGACGAACTCGAGCTCACGGAAGGCGCGCGTGTTGCGATCCAGGGCAACCTCGTCCTCGGCGCCTCCGTCGATGTAGTCGAACACCCCGCCGGGAAGGCGTCGTCGCGCCATCCGCCGCAGGTCCTCGATGCTGGCGGCAGATTGGAGCCGCCGCTTAGTGGCATTGAACTCGATACGGCGGAACTGCAGCACCGATCGGAGTGTGTCGATCACCATGGGCACGACGATACGCACGCCGAGCCCCGTTGGCGTCAGCCGGGTTCCATCAGCCGAGCATCGCCGACGTCGGGGAGGATGAAAGCCGGGTTCCGCCGTCTGAGCCGGGCGGGCGCCGAATACGGTGTCAGCGGGGCCTTGTCGGCAGGTTCAACGGTCCACTCCGAGTCTGTGCGGCTCTGTTGGCTGCCGCTTCAGCGGCTGCGCGGGCCGCGGCACGAGCTTCCGCTTCGGCCACGGCAAGTGCCTGGCGACGCAACGCGGCGGCTTCGGATTCGAGCTTGGAAGCCTCGCTTCGCAGCGCGCCGCTGATGTTCGCCAGGTCGGAACCGAGCGAATACAGTGTCGCACCGATGACATGTCGCAGCCGGTTGCGGCTGGCGGTGGCGGCTCGCCCTCGCCAGACCTCTACACGGTGCAGGGCGACCACCGGCTCGTGGCGGTCCACCAACACGAACCGGCGACGGTCGAGTACATCAGCAACCGAGAAGCACCTGTCCGCTCGCTGCGCTTTGAGAGTTGCTCGATAGAAGAGCTGTTCACTGGAAGACATGGAATGCACTATAACCACACAGAGTTTGACTACTACACCCGCCTGGGGCGAGAGCATCCGGCCGAGAATGCGGTCGCAAGATGATCGAGCAGGACGTTGTCGACTTTGCGGTTGACGCCACCCGGCGGGCCGGGCGACTGACCCTGGACTGGTACCAGTCCCACAGCCTGGCGGTCACAGCCAAGCGCGACGGATCGCCGGTCACCGAGGCCGACTACGCAGCCGAACGTTTCCTGCGCTCAGAGATCTCAGCCACGTACCCCGGCGACACGATCTGTGGAGAGGAGGAGGGCGAGGTTGTCGGCGACACGGGCCGCCAATGGGTGATCGACCCGATCGACGGCACCAAGGCCTTCGCTCAGGGAGTACCGCTGTTCGCCACGCTGCTGGCTCTGGTCGACGATGACGGGCCGGCGGTCGGGGTGATCTTCCTGCCCGCACTCGATGAGTGCGTCTGGGCCGGACGAGGCCACGGAACCAGATGGAATGGCCGGCCGTGCCGGGTGAGCAGCCACGCCAGCCTCGACGAGTCCTATGTGTGCACCAGCGGTCTGGGCTATTGGCCCGAGCCGGCGCTCCAGAAGGTTCGCGCCGCGGGCGCACGGGTCCGGACCTGGGGCGACGCCTACGGTTATGCCCTGGTGGCGACCGGGCGAGCCGAGGCGATGGTCGACCCCGAGTGTTTCGATTGGGATGTCGCTGCGATGTCGGTGATCATCGGCGAGGCGGGCGGGCGTTTCTCCGACACCGAGGGCACTGATGACTGGCGCTCCGGTTCGGCCGTGGCCACCAACGGGATCCTGCACAACGACCTGCTGAGGTTTCTCCGGTAGAGGCCGAGCGCCCCGGGTGCTGTCGGCGCCTGCTGCCGCGCCCGCGTCGCGGCTACCAGCGGCACCTGCGCCGTGTTCAGCCGCCAGGGCCGCGTGACAGCGCGAATCCCTCGAAACGGCAGGGTCGCAGCCCGCGAGCCGCCACCTCGCGCAGCAGGCCTTCCGCGCCGGCGATGGACGCGAGACCCGACGCGCCAGGACCGACGTGAGTGGCAAGGAGATGCAGCGCAGTCGAGGCCGCCACCACGGCCGCCCCCTCTGCCGGACGGGACTGAGCCCCGAGCACCACCACATGACGACCGGTGCCGCGGCGGCCGCGCAGCTCGACCCGCACCGCCCCGACTCCGCCCTCCGGGTGCGGGCGCCGCATCATCGGCAACGGGGCCGTCAACCGGTCGCGCCGGGTTGCCGCCATCCGGGCGGTCACCCGGTTGACGCCGGAGAATGCGGGCACCAACAGCAAGGCATCCGCGAGCGCGCCCCGGTAGCAGTCCCGGCCGGCGACCGGATCGGGGAACCAGCACAACTCCCGGCCCGAGCCGCCGGGGCGGCGCACCCAGCGCCCGTCGCGCCAGTCGATCGCCAGGCTGCTGAGGGCACGGTGGTGCTGACGCGCACAGGCCGGGCCGCCTGTACCCGCTTTGGCTACATGGATCTCATCGACCACATCGAGCTCCGCCGCGCCGAGCCGGGCCATCAAGCAGGTGAGGCCGGGCATGAACCCGGCACCCACCACCAGCGGAACCTCATGTCGTTTGGCCAGGTGGTCCAGCGCCAACAGGTCGCGGGTCTCAATGATCTCGTTGGTGGTGGCAACGACTGCGGCCCCTGCTCGCATCGCGCTCTGCGCCACCGCCGCCTGCGTGCCCGCGGCGGTGGCCACCACCACCACGTCCGTGCCCTCCGCCACCTCTGGACCCTGACCAAGAGTCACCGTCTCGTCGAAGGAGCCGGATACCGCCTGCAGCCGATCACCGTCGGTGTCGCGCACCTCCACGGATCCGACGGTCGGGCTGGCCGCCAACATGCGAACAACCCGCGCCCCTGTCGCGCCGGCACCGAACACCACCACGCTCGCAGCGGCACCATCGGCAGCCATCAGAGCATTTCGTCGTCTCGCAGCTCGCGCCAGCCGCCCGTCTGCGGGGGCACGCCGCCGCGGCCCCGCACCCGGATGGCAGCAGCCACTGCCGTGGCGACGGCAACAGCCACGAACGTCCGGCGGACCAGAGTAAGGAATCCTGCGGCCAAGCCGGCCTCCGGGCGGTGTCAGGCTGACGGGCTGGAGAGTGGGGCTAGCTGGAATCGAACCAGCGACCTCACCCTTATCAGGGGTGCGCTCTAACCGACTGAGCTATAGCCCCAGCAACGCGTCACGCTAGCCGCAGGCCCTCCACTTGCCGCCCCACGGCGACCGCTTCGGCGTTGCCTGTTCGCTCCGGCTTTGCCTAGTTGTCCTCGAGGCACTGCGCGGCTGCTGCGTCATCGGTGCCCGCCTCGATCATGCAGTTCGCCAGCGTCTCCCAGCCGGGGAACAGTTGGGCGTAGTACGCGTGGTCGAACACGGCCGGCCGCTGCAGCAACACAGACGTGGTGTTGACGTTGCGCGGGTCCGCGCCGGCGGCCGTCGTCAGCAGGGCGCGAGTGATCGGGCTCTCGTTGAGCAGGACGAAGTCCTGCAACACCTGGGTCGCCTGGATCACGTCACCGTCACTGATCATGAAGAGCAGCGCCTGCGATGCGATCAGCGGGATCGCCTCAGCGGTCCGCCCGATCGACCCGACCAGTGCGTCCCCGGCAGCGCCGGTCGCGACCGGGGCCAGACCGCCGTTCAGCACCAGCACGCCGCCCGCATCGTGCTCTGCGACCGCAGCCGCGATCTCCGTTCCCGTGAACTCGAGATCCGCCAGCGCGCCCGGCGACAGATCGACACGGACCACGTCGGCCTCCAGCGTCGACGACAGGCCGGCGCAGCGGTCGTCGAGTCCGGAGTTGCCCGCCTCGTGTACGACGCATAGCACCGGCCGTTCGACACCTGCTGCGTTGAATCGCTCACCGGCGCGAGCGCCGGCACCACGCTCGTCCAGTCCGTAGTGCACCAGGGAACCAACCCGGGATGCGTACTGCGCGCCGGAGTTGAAGGTGATGACGTAGACGCCTGCGGCACGCGCCGCCGCCAGCGGCTCCTGCAGCGCCTCAACGCTAGGCAGGGTGACGGCGACCCCCAGCGCCCCTCGCGCGGTGCAATCCTCGACAGCCGCAGCCTGATCCTCGATGTCGGGCTTCGCGTGGAGCTCGATCCCGCTCAGGCCGACGTCGGCGGCGACCAGCGTGAGGTACTGGGTGAAGTTGCCCCAGAAAACGTCCCCGTCCTGCCCGTGGTGGATCACGCAGAAGATCTCCGATTCCGCTGAGGCAGGCGCCCCAGCCTCCGGCTGCGGAACCGTCACAGCAATCGGCGACGAGTTGAGCCACCTGCCCGTGGAATCAGCCGGGATGATGCGGCGGGTCGGCGCTATGCGCTCGCCCCACTCGCCCCCAGCGACCCGTTGCTGCAAGGCAACCTCGACCCGGCCATCCTCGTGCCGGATCCCGGAGATCCGCACCTCCGGCCCGCCGCCCTGAGTCGCAAGGGCGACCCCGGCGAGAACGCCCATCGCAGCCAGCAGAGCAACCAATACCGCCTGCCACCTGATGATCCGCCGCATGTCGAGCCTCCCAAATGTCGCTGTGCGCCCTACAGGCGCCACGTTGTACACAGCCTACCTCTGTTGCGCTGCCCTCCGCCCCGGTGGAGCGCATCGCAGCCGCTCGGTCCGCGGCGCTCGAACTACTCCCCGCCGCTGGACGCGCCCGGTGCAACGGGCGGAGGTTCGACGGCCGGAGGCGGCGCGGCCACCAGAACGCGCCTGCGGGCCCGACGCGGGCGCGGGCGGGCCGTCTCCTCTTCGACCACGGTCAGGCGCACTCCCCCGGTGACGTCGCTGATCAGGTTGAACAGCACCGCGGCGAGCACGGTGAGCCCGGTACCGGCCAGCACCATCAGCAGGCCTCCGACGGCGGCGATCCGGAAGATCTGGTCGGCGTTGATCTTGAACGACTCCAACGCGAACAGCTCCACCACGAAGTTCTCGACGTTGGACACCAGACCGGAGCTCACCGCCAGGTTCCACAACGTCACACCGACGAACAGCAGCACCACCCAGGCGCAGAAGTAGAGGATCAGCGACACCTTCAGCACCGACCAGGGCTCGACGTGGCGGACGAGGCGGCGGACCCGGCGGGCGCGCAGGCGCCGATCCGATCGCGCCCGGAGGGCCCGACCCACCGCGGAACGAGGCACGGGGCGGGACCGGGGACCCACAGGAGCACCAACGCCGAGGCCCGGTTCTGAACCGGTGCCCGGGGCTGTGGTGTCAGAGGTCGACGAACCGTCTTGCCGATCGTCGTCGCCGGGTGTCGACTGCTCGGTCATCGCGGTGCCTCCGTCGACGCGGCCACGGGCGCGGCCGTCACGGCGATTCGCTCCACTCGACCATCCGCTCGGCCCGAGCCGCGCGGCTCGACCGGCCCACCTGCACCTCTACGGTCACCAGCAGCACGTCGGGGTCGCCGGTGTCGTGTTCGGAGTAGGAGAGCAGCACGCCTCCATTGGCCGACGCGACGGCCGCGGCCTCGTCTCGGCCTGCGGCTGCGCCGGCCAGAGCGGCCGCATCAGCCGCGGTGCGGGCCTGCGCGGCCTCGTTGAGAACCTGCCCGACCTCGACGGTGGCCACCACGACCACCGTCATCGCCAGCAGCATCACCACCATCAGCGGCGCGGCCTGCCCTGCGTCGGGGGCTCGGCGCCGCGTCCGGGTGGTCATTGCGCGTCTGGCTCGCCCTGCGATGGCAGCTCGCTCGGCGATTCGGGCGAATCGCCGAGTTCCGGGCGGCTCTCGGCCTGTTCTTCACGATCGCCGTTCGGGTCGTCCCCGACAAGGGCTACGGCAACGACCTCGTCGCCGTCGTCGGGGTTCATCACCTTCACGCCCGAGGCCATGCGGCTGCGCTCGGACACATCGCTCACCGGAACCCGGATCACGACCCCGTTGGTGGTGACGGCCAGTATCTCGTCGCCGGGGTCCACGACCAGCGTCCCAACTAGGTCGCCCTTGGCTGGCGTGGGCTTGGATCCGATGCTGCCCATCCCCCCACGACCCTTGCAATTGAACGCAGCCACGGGTGTCCGCTTGCCGAAGCCTCGCGTGGTGACGTACAGCAGCGCAGCGCCGGGGCGGGCCACCGCGCACGACACCACCGAATCGCCGGGATGCTTGAACTTCAACCCGATCACTCCTGCCGCGACCCGGCCCATCTCGCGCACCTGGTCCTGCGCGAAGCGGATCGTCTGGCCGAGCCGCGACGACAACAAGACATCGTGCACCCCGTCGGTCGGGACCACCGCCACCAGTTCGTCACCGTCTCGCAGGTTGATGGCGATGAGGCCCGCCTTGCGCGACGAGTCGTAGGCAGTGAACTTGGTGCGCTTCACCCGGCCCTGCGCGGTGGCGAACAGCAGGTACCGGTTCATCTCATAGTCGCGGGTGTCGATCACAGCCTGGATCCGCTCGCCGTCCAGCAACGCCAACAGGTTCGCGATCGAGGTGC
>JAJDZO010000315.1 GCA_022824605.1 Acidimicrobiia bacterium | reverse complement strand
GCACGGCCCGAACCGGCGAGGAACGGCTCGGCGCGGTCCACGAACTGCTCGGGTGCCAGCGCCTTGATGTAGGCGGAGTTGATGTGATCGAGGCGGGCTGGATCGAAGAACGCCGGTGCGGGTTTGACCGCACCGAGATCGAACAAGGCGACGATCTCGCCGATCGGCCGGATCTCCACCTCGTCGGGTGGTCCCCAGCCGAGCAGGGCCAGGTAGTTCACCATGGCCTCGGGCAGGTATCCCCGGCGGCGGTAGTTGTCGAGGGCCACATCGTCGCGCCGCTTGGAGAGCTTCTGGCGCTTGGCGTTCACCAGTAGCGGCAGGTGCGCGTAGAGGGGCAGCGTGCCCAAGCCGAGGGCCTGCCAGATCAGCTGCACCCTGGGAGTGGTGTTGAGCAGGTCCTCGCCCCGGACAACATGGGTGATCCCCATGTTGTGGTCGTCGACTGCGTTGGCCAGGTGGAACGTGGGCGACCCGTCGCCGCGCCGGATGACGAAGTCCTCCAGCGACTCGTTCGGGAAGCTCACCCGCCCCCGGACGATGTCGTCCACCACGGTGGCGCCGTCGTCGGGGCAGCGGAACCGCACCACCACGCCCGGACCGTCCTTGACGTTGCGCTCGCGGGACCAGCCGTGGTAGCCGGCCGGCAGTCCGGCCTCGGCGCACCGCTCCTCGATCTCGGCCCGACTCAGATCGCAGAAATAGGCCGCTCCGTCGGCCACCAGTTGCTCGATGGCGTCGGAGTGCAGATCGCGCCGTTCGGACTGGAAGTGGGGCCCCGAGTCCCAGTCCAGACCCAGCCACTGCAGCGGCTCGATGATGGCGTCCACATACTCCTGGGTCTTGAGCGCGGCGTCGGTGTCCTCCACCCGCAGCACCATCTCGCCGCCATGACGGCGCGCGAACAGCCAGTTGAACAGCGCCGTGCAAGCACTGCCCACATGCAGAAACCCCGTAGGCGCAGGAGCGAACCGCACCCTCACCGAACTCACCCAGCGAGCATAGGCACCCGACCCAATTGCCACGCCCAGTGTGCGCCGCCGAGGGAGCACGCTCTGCTACCGTCACGTCAGCCGTCCGACTGCGCCTCCGAAGGAGTCATGACATGTCAGATCTGCCCCCACCACCGCCGGATGACGCAGGCTGGTCATCCGATCCTCCCCCGCCTCCAGGGACGGCCCATCACGCGGGTGCGCCTCCGGCCGGGTTCGCAGCGTTGGGAACAGGTGAGACCGTGCAGTTGGCGACCCCGGGCGGGCGACTTGGAGCCAGGATCATCGACATAGTGATCGGCGTAGTCCTCTTCTTCGTCGTAGGCGTGATCGATGCCACGTTGCTCCCCATTCTGGTAGGCGCGGCCTACGAGGTCTGCTTCGTTGCCCTCAAGGGTCAGACCCCGGGCAAGATGGCCACGAACATCAAGATCATCCGTGCCGACAATGGAGGTCTGCCCAGCTGGGGATCCGCGGTCGGGCGCTGGGTTATTCCCTCCATCGCATACATCGTCATGGTCATTCCAGGGCTGCTCGTGCATGCCTCACTGCTATGGGACGACCGCCGCCAGGGTTGGCACGACAAAGCGGTGAAGACGCTCGTCGTCAAGGCCTGATGCCGGGGTCGAACGACTCACCGGCTGCGAGAGACGTCCCCTAGAGCCCTAGAGGGGTGCGCCAATCAGCGGCGCGGGCCGTGGCTGCCGAGGCCGGGGTGAGGCGCAGCGACTCGGCCGGCACCTGATCGGCGAGGCGCACCTTGAGGTGGTAGCCGTGGTGTCCGGCCGCTCCCGCGAACCGGGTACGGCGCCAGGCGACCAGTTCCGCGTCGGCGTCGTCGAGGAAGCCGAACAGTTCGAGTGCCACCCGCAGGTCGTGCATCACCGGGGCCCGGCCGAACATCGAGGCCCGGCGCAGCGCCACCGCCACGCACCCGGCCAGCGCATCGTCCTCACGTTCGCCGGGCGCCAGCGTGAGCCGGCCCGCGAAGCGCTCGGCCAGATTCAGCGCGTATCCCTGGTCGGGGCCCTGATTGCCGAGGCCAGGACCGGCCGAAGACTCCCCGCCCACCACCTCGCCGGGCCGGTCGGCCACCCAGGGATCGCCCCGCCGAGGCGGCGACCGGTAGATGGACGGCGCCTTGGCGGTGGCAGGAACGTAGGACGGAGCGGCCACGAGCGCACAGGGTAGCCACACCGGCACGGGCACCCTTCCACACCCGCGCCGATTGGAGCGCGCCAATGGACCACCTACTCCTCGTCCGGGGCGGCCTCGGCGGCGGGCGCTTCGGCCCATAGGAGGTCGATCGGCAGCGCGAAGAGCCGGTCGTCGTCGGGGGCCGAGTAGCGCGCGCCGTACTTGCCGGTGTGAAGCACCACGCCCGCGGCGAAGCGCTCACCGAGCGTGTCGCGCAGAGTGCGAAGGCCGCGGCGGTCGGCGGCGTGGACTCTGGTACCAGCCTTCACCTCGATGGCGAGCACCGATCCGTCGCGCCCATCTTCGACCACGAGATCCACCTCGGCACCCTGGTGGGATCGCCAATGACCGATATGGGGCCGATGCGGCATCCAGGACGCCTGCTTCAGCACCTCGCCCACGACGAAGGTCTCGAGCAGATGCCCGAACTGCTGCATCGCTGTCGGCGCAAGGCCGCCGAGCGAGTCGGGGCCGATGCGAAGCAGGCGCGCGGCCAGACCGGAGTCGGCCATGTAGATCTTGGGACGGGTCGCCGTGGAGGCTCGCAGCGTCGTTCCCCACGCGGGCAGAACGCGCACCAGGAAGATGCTCTCGAACAGCTTGACGTAGTCCGCGGCCGTGCTGGCCGGCAGCCCCACGGCGGCGCCCGCGCGCGAGACGTTGAGTATCTGGGCTGTCTGCGTCGCAAGCCGCGACAGCAGCGGGGCAAGAGCAGCCGGGCGGCGGACGAGTCGGGCATCGAGCAGGTCACGCTCCAGGCA
>JAJDZO010000209.1 GCA_022824605.1 Acidimicrobiia bacterium | reverse complement strand
ACCGCGGCCACTGGATGAACGTGGAGCATCCAGTGCATGAGCGCATGATCGTGGAAGCGCCCCGCCTGCAGCTCAGCACGTCACCTCACGAGGTCACCCGCTCAGGCCCGAGCCTCGGCGAGCACAACGACTTGGTCCTGCGGGACATCCTCGGCTACGACGACGACCGCGTCGTCGAACTCGCCATAGCCGGCGCCATCGGCTGACCACCGTTAGTCCTCGCTGAAGCCGGTGCCTTCCTCGAAGCCGAGAACTCGGGTGTTCTCGTTGACATCGCGGACGAGATCGCCAGCGAAGCCTCCTGGCTTGCGGACTTCGACTTCGACTCGCACGACGACCTCTGCATCGGGATGACCGATGAGGTGGGTGAGCACATCGTCGCTGACCTGAGTGAATGCGCGGGTGGGACGTTCAGGGTTCAAGACAATCGACCCTCGAAAGACACTGAGCACCGGGCGCGTCCGATCCGTTCGCGTACCGGAACCCTCGCTTTCGTCGTCTGCACCACCCCCGAAGCAGTCGTCACCGTCTAAGGCGCCACCGCGGCCATCGCCCGAGTCGCCAACATCTCCGCTCGTCCCTCCAGCGTCGTCGCCCGCAGCTGCTTCACGGTCTCGCTCGTGCTGCCGCATCGCCAAGTCGGGATGAACGATGAGATGGGATGGAGTCACTGCCGCTGTTCGCTCGCCGGGCAGGCTCAGCCCCAAGTAGCGACCGGTTGCCTCGTCGTAGGAAACGGCAACGGCGAATCCCTCAGTCGTCCAAGCAATGCCCTCGGGGCCACGTTCGATGGTGGACGTCAGAACATCCTGATCACGCAAGCGCGGCAGGTAGACGTATCGCGCCATGTCTTCCCACAGCGCCGCTAGCGACATGTGGCCGTCTGCCCAGCGCGACGCCAGCACTCCGTCCAATTGCTGCCGCAGCAGGACTGCTGGGAACTGCGAGCCCAGGCTGCCATCGTTCACGAGTCTTCGGGCAGCGTTCTCGGCTATGCGCGCCACGGGCTGCATCGTGCTGAGCTGATGGTCGCTGGAGCGCCTGCGACCGTTCCGCTCTCCCGCCGCGCTGTCCGCGTCCAGTCTGACCACCTCCAGCGTGACCGAACCGCGCGGGTCCTCTTGCTGGGGAACCAGGAGGAAGCGGTAGGCCTCCGCAATGCGCAATCCAGTGGCCTGATCAGCCCGCTCGCTCTGCGACCGGGCGAGGTTCATCTGCTGGGCATCGAGATTCAGGTCGTCTTGGCGCGTGCAGATACCTTCCCAGGCCAAGTACTCCGCGGCTGCCTGTTCCAGGGCCTCAGCGGCGCGCTGCTCAGCGGCGGCGAACACCAGCATGTTCCGGTACTGCCTCGGCCCTGCGCCCCGTTGTTCAAGTATCTCTCGCGCCGTGGACACAGCGGGCGAATCGTCGGAGTTCAGTGTCAGTGTGGTCCCGGGTTCCAAGACCACCAGGCGCGCACGCGGTTCGTCAGCCACATCGGCGCCGCTCGCTGGAGCGACATGGACACTTGCGAATGTGCCGGCTTGCATGCCAACCCTGCCGCTCCGCTCGCGCAGCCTCCTGACGATCTCAGCGTGCAACTGGAAACGATCGCCCGAAAGGAGGTTCTCGATCTCGTCACGAGCGGTTCTCGTCACGTTCTGTTGCCGGTCGAACCAGTACCGGTCGCGGTCGACGTACAGGTACGGCGCCTCGGCAGCGAGCCGGCTCAACGCATCAGACACCGGACCCGACGGATCGCCGACGAAGGTGGCCCCGAGTCGTACGCGACGCAGATCCAAGCCTTGGTTCGGACCCCCGACTCGGGGAGTCGCGCCGACGAAGATGGTCCGAGCAACCCGACGCGCCGCATGCAGCGCCCCCAGGTGAGGCGTTGCTCGGTCGATGCGCCCGGCATGCGAGGTCTGCCCGTCCACGTCAGAGTCGATGACTGGATGCCAGTAGTCAGGCAGCCGTCCGGCCAGTTCATTGACAACCCGGTCGTCGCCCAAGGGGATCGAGCAGGGCAGGATCAGGGGCGACTTGTCATCGCTCGCCCAGAGCGAGTCGATGGTTGCGGCCATCAGCCGAAGCACACCGCGAGTGCGCTGGAAGCGATCGATCGACGACCAGTCCTGATAGAGCCGGTCGAACACTTCCGGATGGATCGGATACGCCGCCTTGATGCGCTCGACGAACGCGATCTCGGAGCACTCGGAAGGGAAGTCGGCGCGTCGAGACCGGTAGAGGCGACCGAAGGCCTCTGCGGTTTCGTCCCGGTGCGCTCGTGCCTCATCGCTGAGCGGCTGGAAGAGCCGCCGGCGCACGATCTCGTAGCTCTCGTCGCCGCTCGCGGGTTGCCAAGTCTCCGCGAGGCGGTTCGTGACATTGGTCAGCCGCCGCAGCGCCTCCCGCCCGGCCGTGCCGCCTACTTCCAAGCTCGACACCGCGAAACCGTCGTCGTCGGTGTCGGCTTCCTCCGAAGCGGGTATGGACACCACGAACAGCGCCCCGTCGGTCGCCCTCGTCGCCTCGGAGAGCGTCTGGGCGAAGCTGAACTGAGAATCGAAGCTGCCGCCGGGCAGGTCGGTACGTTCGTAGAGCTCGCGCGCGTAGGCGACCCATTCATCGATGAGGATCAGGCACGGCGAACACACCGTGAGCACGTCCCGGATCGCCTCGCCGGGGTTGGTGCGGTTGCGGTCGCTGTCGGCGACCAGTTCGTAGGCCGCAGCGCCACCGAGTTGCCACGCGATCTCGCCCCAGATCGTTTGCACCTCAGTGCCGTCGGGCTTGGTGTGAACCTCGCCGGCGCCGAAACGGTTGCCGACGACGACGGCGCAGTTCACTTCGGGCAGATTGTCGACACCGGCATCTCGAACCAGATCGGCGATCTCCGCCGGCATCTGAGACAGATCGAGACCCGACATCAGGTGGTACAGCGCGATGAGACTGTGCGTCTTGCCGCCGCCGAAGTTGGTCTG
>JAJDZO010000155.1 GCA_022824605.1 Acidimicrobiia bacterium | reverse complement strand
GGCTCCGTGCAGCACCATCCATACGGAGCGCGAGTGCTTTCGGATGGTCCCGAGACCGACCGACACGCCGTGGGTGGGCACCTCCTCGACCGAGGCGAAGTCGGGGAAAGTGACCAGATTGTCGGCCCGAGTGGTCGGCGCCAACTCCACGACCGCGCTGCGACCGTCGAGGTCCGAACCCGGGCCGCAGAAGGCGACATGGCCGTCCGATGCGCCGCTGGCCGCGAGGAACACGTCGACACCTCCAGCGTCAGCGATCCGCCGGTCGTAGGCCGCGGGATCCGCCGGATCGGGGAGCCACACCGACGCTGGGGGCACGCGACTTGAGGCCACTAGACCCTGGTTGATGACCTGGCGGATGTCCTGCTCCGCGAACCGGCGACAGGAGTTGTGGGCGTCAGTCGAGACCGGCACCGGCGTGGCTGAGTCGGGGTCGAGGTAGTCGTCCATCATCACCAGAACCACCGCGGAGCAGTCAAGGCCGTCGGTGGCGCAGACCCGGCCCAACTCCGCGTATACAGGTTTGGGAGTTCTCCCGCCCGGGCATCCCAGCAGATACCTGCGGCCCGCCGCGTTGCTCGCCGCGATCCCCGCCGCGATCTCCGCCGCGGCGGCCACACCAAGGTCATGTGGCGTGTCGAAGCGTCGCTGGGCGGTCGTCATCCCTTGGTGGCTCCGGTGGTGATGCCCTGGATGAACCGCCGCTGCATCACGATGTAGACGATCAGCACCGGGAAGGCCACCAGCAGCGCCGCGGCCGCGATCGTCGACGGCTCGCCGCCGCGTCGCAGCCCCGCGAAGAACGACAGCGCCAACGGGGCCGTTTGCGCCGCCTCGTTCTGGGGCAGCAGCACCAGCGCGAGCAGGAAGTCGTTCCACGCGAACAGGAACAGCAGCGCCGACAGCGACATGATCGCCGGGCCGCTGACCGGCAGCAGCACCCGCCTCAGGATGTCCCAGGTGTTGGCGCCGTCGAGTTGGGCTGCCTCCACCAGCGAGCCGCCCGACTGGGCCCAGAAGGCGGTGCGCATCCAGAACGTGCCGAACGACACGCTGAACCCGATCTGCGGCAGGATTACCGCCCAGCGCGAGTCGAGCAGGCCGAGCGACCTGAAATCGAAGTACAGCGGCACGATCAAGGCCTCATAGGGCAGCATCAGCCCGGCGAGCAGGATCACGAACAGCGTGTTGCGCAGCGGGAAGCGCATCGTTGCGAAGGCGTAGCCCGCCAGGATCGAGAAGGCCACGCTCGCGGCCACGACGGTCACCGCCACCACCGCGCTCGAGAACAGCGCCTGCGCGAAGCCGCCCCGCTGCCACGCCAGCGTGAAGTTCTCGAATGAGATCGTGCTCGGGATGGTGAATCCGCTGACACGCTTGCCGGGCGGGTTCAACGCCAGCAGCACGATCGAGACGAACGGGTAGAGCGCGATCACGCTGGCGCCGACCAGCACCAGGTGTACGAAGCGACGCTCGTGGCGGCTCTCGATCACAGCCGCCGCCCTCCAGCCACCCCGACCCGGTATGCGAGCAGCGGGCTCATGCGGAGAGGTCGCCTCGGCGGCGGTACCACAGCACGGCCAGGTTCACTGCCAGCAGTTCCAGCATCAGGATCACCCCGATGGCCGCCCCTAGGCCGATTTCTCGAATCTGGAACACCGAGCGGTAGATGAACATCGACGGAACCTCGGTGTTGGTGCCCGGACCGCCCCGGGTCATAACGAACACAAGGTCGAAGTTTCGCAGCGCGGCGGTGACGGTGAGGATCATCGCCACGGTGATCTCGCCGCGCAGCTCCGGCAGGGTCACGGCGAAGAACTCGCGGATGATGCCGGCGCCGTCCAGGCGGGCCGACTCGTAGAGCTCCGGTGGGATCTTCTGCACGCCGGCGGCGAACAGCACGAACACCAGGCCGAAGGTCACCCAGGTGCCGACCATGCCCATCGACGGCAGCGCGAACGTGAAGTCGCCCAACCAGGCCCGGCTCACGAAGTCCAGCCCGATCAAGTCGAGCCCGAAGTTCAGCGGACCGTCGGGCGCGTACACCCAGCGCCACGCCACGGCAACCACCGTCAGCGGCAGGATCGTCGGCACGAACAGCACCGCCCTGAAGGCCGTGCGCCCCCGGATCCTGACCCTCGCCATCAGCCCGACCACCGCCAGCGCAACGCTGATCGGCAGCACGGCGTAGAACACGATCAAGATGACGGAGTTCCAGAGTGCGGCCCGAACCTTCGGGTCGGTGAACACGGTGACGTAGTTGTCGAGGCCCACCCAACTCTGATCTGTGATGCCGTTCCACTCGTAGAACGACAGCTTGAACGCGTGGACCAGCGGCGCCACCGCGAACACCGCGAAGAAGGCGAAAGCCGGCAGCAGGTACAGGTACGCGACCGGCTGGACACGCCCCGCCGGGCCGCGGGGGGCCGCTCGGTCGGCCCGTGGCGGCCTATTCGCTCGGCCTCTAGGGGACCGGTCGCCGGGCCCCGACGGTTCCACGCCTAGACGGCGGGACGCGGCGGGGCCCGGCTCGGACTAGTCGGATCTACCCGTTGGCTGCGTCCCAGTCAGCCTGCACGTCGTTGAGGAACTGCTCGCCGTCGATCTGTCCGCCGAGGAGCTCCTGGGTCTTGGCCGTGAGCGTGTCGAACATCGTCGGGGTGGCCCAGTCGGCGTACAGCGTCACGCCCTCGTCCGCGATCACGGCGGCGGCTCCGGCGGTCACCTCCGCTAGCAGGCCTTCGATCTCGGTGTCCGACGAGCGGGCCGCAACCCGACCCACCGACGCCAGATCGTCGGCGAACTCCTCGCTGACCAGCAGGTTGATGAACTCCGCCGCCAGGTCGGGATCCTCGGCGCTGGTGGTGATGTGCCACGGAAGCGCCAGCGCCGCGGTGCCGCCGACGATCCCGCTGGGGCCGACCGGCATGGCGAAGTAGCCGGCGTTGGCACCCATTCCCTCGTCGAGGGTGGCCGTGTTCCAGTTGCCCGCGATCATGAACACGCCCTCGCCTGCGATGAAGTTGGCTACCGAGTCGTCGTAGGCGATGCCGTTGACGCCCTCAGGGAAGTAGCCGTTGTCGCGCCACTCCTCGAACTTGGCGGCGGCCTGCCGCTCGGTGTCGGTGACGACGGTCGCGCCCGGCTCGCCGAAGACCCAGTCGCGGATCTCCGCCGCGGGCCGGTAGGCGGCCTCGACCATGCCGTAGACGTGCAGCGCAGGCCAGCCCTCGGCGTTGCCCAGCTGGATGGGCACCTCGCCCGCGTCCTTGGCCGCTGCGAGCAGACCGTCGAACTCCTCGAACGTGGACGGCAGACCGCCCAGCGCGCCGAGCTTCTCCTTGTTGTAGTAGACGCCCACGAACTCGGCGACGCCGTTGATGCCCCAGAGGACGCCGTTGCCGAAGTCGGTGCCGTCCTCGGTGAACCGGTACTGGTCGAGCGTGCCGTCGCCGAAGGCCTCGACCCAGCCGTACTGCTCCGCATAGTCGTCGAGCGGCAGGATCAAGCCGCCCTGCACGAGCAGGCCGTCGATCGTGTAGCCCTGGTTGCCGTGGGCGACGTCGGGTGGATCGTCGCTGGAGAGTATCCCCGGCGCGATCTGCATGTAGTCGTCGAAGGCACGCAGCGTGATGTTGAAGCTCACATGCGGATACATCTCGGTGAACTGCGCCGTGGCGAGCTCGAGGGTGGCCTCGTCGCCGGCCTCGGCCAGCACATCGAGAACCACCGGATCGGCCATGGTGTCATCGTCCGCCGCAGCCATAGCGTCATCGTCCGCCGCGGCCGCGGTGTCATCGTCCGCCGCAGCCATGGCGTCATCGTCAGCAGCGACCGTGCTGTCATCGTCGCCGCCACTGCAGGCGGCTGAGAGCAGCATGAACGCCAGGATCACAGCCAGGATCCTCAGCATTCGAGAGTGCGAGACGTTTGTCATTGGTTCCCCCTTGGGAGTGTCGATTGCGACGGGCGTGGGCCTGCCAGGATTCAGATCAGGAGGCGCGATAGAAATTCCGCGGCTCCGATCGACCGCGACCGTACACGAGTCTTCCCGCCCGGTTACAAACCCGCCCCCCACCGAGCGCCGCCAGTGAGACAGGCCGCCAATGTCGTGAGGGCGAAGGCGTCCACCGTATGCGCCGGATTGGCCCGCCTATTCACTCGGCCACTAGGAGGCAGCGCGCAAAGGTGCAGACCCATCGCTTCGTGACGAAGCGACACCCGCTCTTGTTCGCTTCGCTCACGGGCCGCTCGGGCCACGGCCTCGCCCGTATGCACCGGATTGCCCCGCCCATTCGCTCGGCCTCTTAGCCGGCAAGAAACTCGGCGAGGTCATCAAGTGCCTGTGAGGCCTCCGGAATATGGTGCTGAAGCTGCCAACCGTGCCACAGGCCGTCCCAGATGTTCAATGCCACGTCGACACCACGGCGGCGAAGGGCTCGCTCCAGACGGCAGGCGTCCGACAGCAGTATCTCTCGGCTGCCGGCCTGGATGAATGCCGGAGGCAGACCCGACAGCTCGTCGAACAGTGGCGATGCCCTGGGGTCGGCGATGTCCGCACCGGCGTAGGCCGCCGCGAAGGCGGCCGGGTCGAGAGGGCCCAGCACCGGATCGGCATGGGCCAGAGTGCGGTAGGTGTCTCCCGAACAGGTCAGATCAACCCATGGAGACAGCAGCCCCAGCCTCATGGGGAGCGGCCCGCCGCTGTCGCGCAGGGCGACAGATGCGGCCAAGGTGAGGTTGGCGCCTGCCGATTCTCCGAAGATCGCCGCCACGGAGCCCGACTCGGCCAGCTCGCGGCACACGCTCACAATGTCGGACAGCGCGGCCGGGCAGGGATGCACAGGCGCCAGCCGGTAGTCGACGGACACCACCCGAGAGCCCGTGCGCTGAGCCACACCCACCGCCAGCCCCGCACTGGCGATCGGAGACCCGAGCACGAAAGCGCCGCCGTGGAGATGCACCATGACACGGCGTCGGCTCAGAGCCTGCTCGTCCGCCGCGAACGTGACCACCGGCACGCCGGCCACCGTCGATTCCCGGCTGACCCAAGTCCCCGGCAAGCCCTCATTGAACTGCGACCAGGCAGCCAAGGAGGCTTCACGGGCTGCGACCACCGCGGAAGGGTCGCCGGGGTCTAGCGGCGCCAACACTCGCATGTCGGCGAGAAAAGTCTGGGCCTCGACACTCAAATGCGAGGCGGGCTCAACCAGGGCCATGTTCGGCACCCTACCGAGTAGCCGCGGCCCGTCTCAGGCTCTCAGGCCGGCGAGCGATGCCTGCACCAGGAAGTCATCCTCGGAGCCCAGATCGTCGGGGTCGTCGGGTCGCTCGACTCGGACCAAGCCGATGAGACGGATCTGCGTGTCGGTCGGTTGGCCCGTGACATCGACCATGAATCGGGCTACCGACCCGTCGAGTTGGCCACGACAGGCCCGTTCATCAGTTGGAACTCGGGGGATTCGATTGGGATCCAACGGTCGCGAGACCACCTCAGGACGAGACCGACCGGCTTCATCGACGTTCGACAACCGGCAAATGATGCCCCCGTCGGTGTAGGCGTTGACGGCATCGACATAGAACTCCGCTGTCCACGCCAGCGACGGGTTGATGCTCGGCGCGCTGTCGAGGTGAAGCTCGACGACGAGCGTGTCTTCGCCCGATTCAGAGATGAGGATCGTCTCGACATCGGCTCCCGCGTCGCATCGCTCCCCCGTGTCCAGACCCGCCTCCCGACAGTCTCCGGACCGGTCCTGTATCTCCAACCCGTCGGGTTCGGACGGGGCGAAGGGCCCGAGATCAAACAGTGCGGCAGTACCGAGAGCCAATACCGCGAGTGCGCCGACTGACATGATCACCGCCACGGTCACCACTAGACCCCAGCGTGCTGCCCGGCGGTCAGGAATCCTCGTCGTCCTCTATCATCGACGCCGACTTGGCTGCGATCCACTCCCCGGCCACGACGGGCTCGTAGCGGGCGGGGCGCTGCGCGGTGATGGTGGTGGGGATCGTCTCGATGATCGCCCGATACGACGGCTGGAAGAAGAACGGCACCGACATGCGGTCGCGCAGCCGGTCCGGTCCCTGCGGGATCACAACCTGATGCAGGGTCGACACCCAGCGATCGTTGGTCCAGCGGGCCATCAGGTCGCCCAGATTCACCACAAAGCCGCCGGGCACCATCGGCACATCGACCCAGCCGCCGTCGGAGCGGATCTGCAGGCCGGGAATCTGCTCGGCCGCCACCACGGTGAACGCGCCATAGTCGGTGTGGGCGCCGCGGCGCAACTGCCCCGCACGGACCACGCCGTCGGCCGGCGGATACCAGTTGAACAGCAACAGCGCGGTGTGGTCACGCACCTTGTCGTCGAACCAGTCCGGAGGCAGGTCCAACGCTCGGGCGAAGATGGGCAACATCCGCATGCAGAGCTGTTCCATCACCGCGTAGTAGCGCTCGAACAGGGGTCGTAACCCCGCCGGCTGCTGGGGCCAGCGGTTGGGGCAGAACGTCGCCTCCCCGCCGGGCACGAAAGCACGGGCTCGAACCTCGGGATCGTCGAAGCGTCCGACGTTGAACGACTCAGCGAGGTCGGGCGGGGTCTCGTCGTCGCCGAGCGTGGCCGCAAGCGAGGTGGTGTCGAGCCCCAGGAAGCCTCGATAGTCCGCGAAATCGGGCGGGGCCACCTTCTGCTTCTCTTCGTAGGGGAGCCGGAAGAACTGTCGGGCCATTCCCATGGCGTCGTCCACGAGTTCCGGTGAGACTCCGTGCCCCACAACCACGAAGAAGCCGCTGGACACGCAAGCCGCGTCCACGGCGCGAGCGGCCGCATCCAGCGCGTCGGACTCGCCGGTCATAGCACCGGCAATGTCAACCGTGGGGACATCGGACGATGCGCCGCTCAGCTCTGCCTCCTCAGGTCAAGCCGCGCACGAAGGGCTGGGCCAATGCCCTCGGCTCCCGAGTGCGGTAGGCGAAGAATGTCACCGTGACGATGGTCACCACGAACGGGGCCGCCGACAACAACTCGGAGTTGAGTTCGTGGCCGACGGTGGGCAGGGTCAACCGGAACGAGTTGACCGTGCCGAACAGCACACATCCGCCGATCACTCCCCGCATGGTCCACCCGCCGAAGATGACGGCGGCGATGGCGATGAATCCCTGGCCGCCCACGATGGCGTCCTCGAAGCGCCCTATCTGGCCGAGCACCAGGTAGCCGCCGCCCAATCCTGAGGTGAATCCGGCGATGTAGATCGACTGGCGGCGCCGCTTGTTCACGTCGATGCCCGAAACGTCGGCCGCTTGGGGATTCTCGCCGACGGAACGCACCTCCAATCCCCAGCGGGTGCGGTACAGCAACCACCACGCGGCCGGGACCATCGGATACACCAGATACAACGGCCAGGGCTGGTTGAAGAAGGCGTCGCCCACGAGAGGAATCTCGGACACGCCGGGGATCTCGAAGCGATGCGCGGCCCTCGACACCGGCTGGATGCTGGTGTTGAGGAAGCTGGCTATTCCCAGCACCAGCGTGTTGAGAGCCAGCCCGACCACGAACTGGTTGGCCGTGAGGCGGTGACTCATGTTGGCCTGCACCGAAGCCACCACGACGCCGACGACGGTGGCGAAGGCCAGCCCCACGGTCACCGACTCCGTGAGGTGCATTCCCAGCGCTCCGGCGAACGCACCGCCGAGCAGCATCCCCTCCAGAGAAATGTTGAGCGTGCCGGCCTTCTCCGCGATGGTCTCGCCGATCGCCGCAAAGGCCAGCAGCGCCGCGAATCGCATGGCTCCCGAGTAGGTCACCTCGTTGGTGATCACATCACCTATCGCCTCGAAGAACCCTCCCATCGATCAGGTCCTGTCCCTGGTAGCCGACAGAGCGCGGCGACGCTCCCGGATGAACAGGATGGCCGGCGGCACCAGCAGGGCCAGCACCAACAGGGCCAGCACCACCTGGGAGATCTCGCGCTCCACGCCGGTGGCCGCCAGAAAGCCCGAGCCGGCTCGCAACCCCGCGAAGCTGAAGGCCACGACCACGATGCCGACCGGGTGGGACCGGGCCACCAGAGCCACCAACAGCCCTTCCCAGCCGATGTTGTTGGCGAAACCGGGCGTGAAGCGGTAGTTGCCGAAGTCCCCGCCGGAGAGCATCATCGCTCCGGCCACGCCCGCGCAGGCGCCGGAGATCAGCATGGCGGTGGTCCCGTACGTGACGGTGGAGACTCCGGCTCGCTGCGCCGTGCGAGGGTTGCGGCCCAGCATCCTCAGGCGGAAGCCCCAGACACTGCGACGGAACAACACGAACACGATCACTGCCATCAGCACCACCGCTATGGAACTGATCGGGAAGTCGTTGCCCCAGATGTCGATGCGGGGCAGCCGGACGCCGGTGGACAGCTGGTCGCTCACCTGGTTGCGAACCGAGCGGTCCTCACGGAACGGCGCCAGCAGCAGCCAGTCGACCTTGAGCGCGTAGCCCGTCGCCTGGGAGGCCACGGTGATGAGCAGCAAGGTGGTGAGCACCTCCGGCACCCTCCGCCAGTAGAGCAGCCAACTGGCGATGCCGGCCCACATGGCTCCGGCGAGCGCCCCCACGATCAGAAGGCACACGATCACGAGAGGTCCGGGACCGGCCAGGTTGACGCCGACGTAGGCCGCGAAGGCCGCTCCCATCATCACCTGGCCCTCCTGGCCGATGTTGACGACGCCGGCGCGACCGTTGATGGCGGTCCCCAGCGCGACCACCACCAGAGGGATGGCAATGCCGATGGTCTCGCCCCAACGGCCGGGAGCCCGCAGGCTGCCGTCGAGCAGGGCGGAGAACACGTCCTGGGGGGATCCCCCGGTGACCCACACGATGATCGCCGAGACGATCAGGGCGATCACGATGCACCCCAGATACATGGCCGCGGCCACCCCAGCCTCGCTCAGCCGCGAAGGCGCACGCTCCGAGGCTGCGCTGACCGCGGCGGCAGAGTCCTCGGCGGGAAGTGGCCGCGCCTGCTCGTTCATGGCTGCTACGCGGCTTCTGCTGCCGAGGCCGCCGCGTCCGAACCACCGAGCAACAGGCCGAGCTCCTCGAGATTCACGTCGGCTCGCGCCATCTCGCCGATGATCCGGCCCCGGAACAGCACGACAACACGGTCGGCCAATTGCAGGATCTCTTCGAGTTCACTGGATATGAGCAGCACACCGACGCCGCTGGCGGCGACCTCCCGGAGACGGTCGGTCATCCACTCGATGGCGCCCACGTCGAGGCCTCGTGTGGGTTGAGCGGCGACCAGCACCTTGGGCGAGTAGCTGAGCTCCCGGGCCAATACCACCCGCTGTTGATTGCCTCCCGACAAAGACCAGAACGGGGCGTCGGGGCCGGCGGTCTGGATCTCGAAGTCGGCGATGAGACGGGCCGCGTCACGGCGCATCACGGCCGGGTCATAGAGCCCGCGGGTGGAGATCCGTTCGATGTCCACCAGGAACAGGTTCTCCGCCACGGTCATGTCGAGCACACAGCCCGAGGCGTGGCGATCCTCAGGTATCACAGCCACTCCCGCCCGTGACATGGCGCCTGGTTTGCCCGGCTCGACCGCGGTGCCGGCCACCTCGACCGTGCCGGACTCGGCCGACAACAGGCTCGACAGCAGGTCGGTCAGCGCGGCCTGCCCGTTGCCTTCCACGCCGGCCACGCCCACGATCTCGGAGTCGAACACGTCGACGCTCAAACCGTCGAGCGAGATCCGTCCGTCGGGCCCTCGCGCCGCCACGTCACGCAGGCGCAGCGCGGGCACTCGGGTGCCGGAACTGTCGCCGGCCACCTCGATCTGCCCGTCGCTGTCGGCGTCAGGAGTTTCAGCGGCCGCGGCCGTCTCGATAAGACCCAGCGCAGACGCCTCCGAACGCAACGACACCTCGCGGCCGACCATCGCTCGGGCCAGCATCGGCGCATCGGCTTCGGAGGTCTCCATGCGCTGCACGACCACCCCGGCTCGCATGATGGTGACCTCGTCGGTGGCGTGGAGGATCTCGTCAAGTTTGTGGCTCACCAGCGCCACGGCCCGGTTCTCGTCACGCACAGCCTGGCGCAGCACGTCGAACAGGTGCTCGGACTCGCCGGGGGTCAGCACCGAGGTGGGTTCGTCGAAGATCAGGATGCTCGGGTCGCGGCGCAGGCATTTGATGATCTCAACACGCTGACGCACTCCCGCCGACAGATCCCCGACCTTGGCGTCGGGATCCACCCCAAGGCCGTAGTGCTCGCTGATCTCGCCGACGCGACGCCTCGCGGCGGCGGCGTCGAACCGGCCGGTGTCGCCCAGCATCACGTTCTCCCACACCGTGAGCGGCTCCACCAGGCTGAAATGCTGGTGGACCATGGCGATACCGCGGGTGGCGGCGTCATGGGGATCCTTGATCTGGCAGCGCTCGCCGTCCACCTCGATGGTGCCGCCGTCGGGCAGCACCAAACCGATGAGAACCTTCATCAGCGTGGACTTGCCTGCACCGTTCTCGCCGAGGATGCCGTGGATGCGGCCGCGGCGAAGAGTCAGATCCACCCGGTCGCAGGCCGCGATGGCTCCGAACGACTTGGAGATCGAGGTGAGCCGGACGGCGGGAACTTCCGTTCCCGCCGTCGGTTGGTCAGCCATGTCGCGATCTGTGGGTTGTGGTCGCTCCTTCGAGCAGATCAGGCTTCAGAGCAGACCAGCGGCGCATCCATCTCGACCCCGCCGTAGGCGATCGCCCGGATGGCGTCGAACTCGGCGAGGCAGTAGCCGCCGAAGACGTCGGTGTGGGCCTGCTCAAGCAACTGCTGCTGCTCGGCGGTGGGACCGCAGATCAGAGCGCCGACCTCCTTGTCGCGGCCGACCGCGAACTTGTAGATGCTGCCCTCCTCGAACTGGCCCGCGACTATGAGCGGGAACACTGCCCGGGCGAAGTCGCCGCCGTCGAACAGCGCAGCCATGTCCCAGTGCAGATCGGTGCGGGAGCACACGTCGGAGGCGCCTGCGCTCGTCACCGGAATGCCGTGCTCGTTGGCCAGCTGCACCAGCGGCTCGTGGGCGCCGCCGAGGTAGGGGTAGAGGAGGTCCATGCCCGCGTCGAGGGCCACGTTGAAGGCCTCGGTGGCTCCGGCCACGTTGTCGAAGTCGAACGGGTAGTTGCCGGTCGGGGTGTAGACCACGTCGTAGCTGGGGTCGATCGACTTCATGCCCAGCCGCATGGCCAGCTCGGTCTCGACCTCGAATCCGAGGTCGCAGCAGCCGATCATGTAGGCGGTGTCGCCGCCGCGCTCCTGCAGGATCAGGCCCGCGGCCACACCGACGACGTACTCGATCTCGGCGCCGTCGTTGGTGCTGAGGGCGACCCCCGGGGTCTGCGGGTAGCCGGTGCCGCAGTTGCAGTACCAGAACACGTCCGGGTAGCGCTCCACCAGGTCGGGGAGCGGATCGGCGATCTCGCCCGCCCCGACCGCGATGATGTCGACGCCTTGAGCCACGAGGTTCTCGAGCTCGGTGTCGGCCACGGCAGGCTCGATGTTGTCGATGATGATCGGAGCCTCCCAGCCCTGGGCCTCAGAGATCTCGGTGGCCGCGTCAACCAGCGCCTGGTAGTAGGCCCCGTCGTCGCGGGGGCCGGCCGCGGCCACGCCCAGCACCACCTTGCCGTCGCCATTGGTGTCCATGTCGACGGTGGCCTCAGCGGTGATGTCTGCGGCTGCAATCGCCTCAGCCAGCGCCGCCTCTGCCGCGGCCGCGTCGGCTTGGGCCTGCGCGGTCTCGGCTTGGGCTTCGTCCGCGGCCGCCTGCGCGGCCTCGGCCTCTGCCTGGGCCGCGTCTGCCTCGGCCTGGGCCGCGTCGGCTGCTGCCTGGGCCTCCTCCAGCGCAGCCTGAGCCTCAGCCTGCTGCTCCGCGCTCGCCTCGTCCGCGGCCGCCTGCGCGGCGGCCAGCTCAGCTTCAGCCGCCTCTGCGGCGGCAAGGGCCTCGTCCGCCGCGGCCTGCGCGGCGTCGACCTCGGCCTGCGAGGCTCCGGTCTCAACCGGGGCCGGCGCCGGCTCGTCGTCGCCGCCGCACGCCGAGGCGATCAGGCCAAACACCGCAATGACCGATGCGAGCCAGATGATCGTGTGTCGCTTCATGTTTCCTCCAGTGTGGTGAACCGCGTTGACGGCCGACGTCTGAAAGAGGACGCGCCAACCACCGGACGCTAGCACCGGCCCAACTTCGGTGTCTCACCGGGCCGGCGGTACGGTCTCTCACAGCGGCGACTGGAGGCAACCGGCATGGGAACAATGCGCAGCCCGATCCCCCTTGAAGAGATGGAGGTGGCTGCCCGCCCGGTGGCAGAGGCGGTGGGCCTTCCCCCGGCCTGCTACACCGACCCCGGCTTCTTCGCCTTCGAGAAGGCGGCGGTGTTCGACACCGAATGGCTGTGCGTGGGCCGCTCCAGCCAGATACCCGAGCCCGGCGACTACTTCACGGCCACGCTGGTCGGCACCGAGCCGGTGATCGTGGTGCGCAACCGCGACGGCCGGATCAACGTGATGTCGTCGATCTGCCAGCACCGTGCCATGTGCATCACCGCTCCGGCCGAACGGCCCAAGGACCAGTGGTTCGATCCGCCTGGCGAGTGCAGCGGCTCCACCCGCAACTTTCGCTGCCCCTACCACTGGTGGACCTACGACCTCGACGGACGCCTCGTCGGCGCGCCCGAGATGCATCAGCGTCCCGGCTTCGCTCGCTCCGAGATCTCCCTGCCCCAGCTCGCCACCGAAGTGTGGCAAGGGTTCATCTTCTGCTCGTTCCACCCAGACCCGACGCCGCTAGCACCGAGGCTGAGCTCCTTCGACGAGATGCTCGCCAACCACTGCCTCGAAGATCTGGTCACCACCGAGCCCGAGCAGTTGCCGATGCCGTTCAACTGGAAGGTCTTCGCCGAGAACTTCATGGACGCCTACCACTCGCTGAGGCTGCACGCCTCCCTCTACGACTTCACCGAGGCCGACACCAGCAACGAGACCCTGCTGGCCGGCACCTTCCCGCCGCTGGAGCCGGGCTCGATAGGAATCGGGGGCAGAGGCCGGACCGGCTTCCAGGATCGGGGCATGAACCCCACCCAGGCCACCCTGTTCCCTCCCATCCCGACCCTGAGCGACGACGACCGCTGGAACGTCGTCTACCTGTACGTGGCGCCCTCGCTACTGATCGGCGCCTACAGCGACTCGGTGAAGTGGATGGCCGTGCAGCCCGTCTCGGTGGATGAGTCCCTCGGAAGGCTCGGGTACCTGTTCCCGGAGTCCACCACCAAGCTCAAGCTCTTCGACCAGCTCTTCGACCAGCACCGCCGGGGCGTGGAACTCTTCTACGACCAGGACATGCCGGTGGCGGTGGCCAGCCAGCGGGGCATGGGTTCACGCTTCGCCCCTCAGGGCCCGCTCAGCGGACAGGACTTCTTCCGATCCCAGCTCGCGGAGTGGCTGCTGGAGCGCTACCGGGCCGCGGACGCCGCCGCGACGCGTGCCTGACGCTAGACGCGTGCCTGACGCTAAGAGTGCCCGACGGTGATCGTCCGGTTGCAGATCAACGGGGCCCCGACAACCATCCACACCGCGCCGGGAACCACCCTGTTGGCGCTGCTGCGTGACGAGATGGGGCTCACCGGCGCCAAGGAAGCGTGCAGCCGGGGCGACTGCGGGGCGTGCACAGTGCTGGTGGGAGAGCGGGCTGTGCCGTCGTGTGTGGTGCTGGCCGCCCGGGTGGACGAGCCGGTGCGAACCGTCGAGGGCATAGCCGCCGACGCCACCGCTCTGCGGGAGGCATTCGCCGACTGCGGCGGGCTGCAGTGCGGCTACTGCACACCGGGACTGGTGGTGCGGGCCTACCAGCTCATCGAATCGGGAGAGTGCGACGGCACCGACGCCGACGCGGTGCGGCGGGCACTGTCGGGGAATTTCTGCCGCTGCACCGGCTACAACGGCGTGATCACGGCGATTGAGCAGGCCGCAATCGAGCAGACTGCAAATGAGCAGGCTGCAATCGATCGCGCCGCAGCCGAAAGCGCCTGAGAGCGGGCGGTCTTGGACGTTCTCGGCCAGCGGGTTCGGCCCGATCAGTGGGACGAGCGAACTTCGGGAGCAGCCGCGTACACCACCGATGTGGTGCTTCCAGGGATGCTGGATGCTCGCATCCTGCGCAGTCCCCACCCCCATGCCGACATCCGCGGCATCGACACGGCCCGAGCGGCTGCCCACGCCGGGGTGGCTGCCGTGATCACCGCCGACGACCTGCGAGGCCACACCTACCTGCATCTGGGTGAACCGTTCCGCGACCGGCACGCACTGGCCCGCGAGCGGGTCCGTTTCATCGGCGAGGAAGTGGCCGCCGTCGCGGCGAGCACCCGAGCCGCAGCCGACGAGGCCCTCGATCTGATCGAGGTGGACTACAAGGTCCGCGACAGCGTGTTCAGCACCGTGTCGGCCCGCGACGGCGAAGCCGCCAGAGTCCACGACCGCGCCGAAGGCAACCTGGCTCTCCAGACGGTGCGGGCCTACGGCGATCCCGGCGCGGCTCGTTCACAGGCTGAGGCTTTGGTGAGCGCCAGCTACGACTACGCGCCTGCGGCCCATGTGTGCCTCGAGCCTCACTCGACGGTGGCCCGCTGGGATCCCGTCCGCCAACAACTCGACCTGTGGGTGTCGACCCAGGCGCCCTATTTCGTGCGCAAGGAGGTCGCGCACATGCTGGATCTGCGCATCGAGCAGATCCGCACCCATCCGGTGGCCGTCGGCGGGGGCTTCGGGGCCAAAGCCAAAGCCGGTTGCCACGAGGTGATCGCAGCCGCCCTGGCCATCAAGGCGAACCGGCCCGTGCGGCTCGTGCTCGACCGCGACGAGGAGTTCACGGCCACCGCGATCCGCCACGCCTTCCGTGTCGATCTCACCACCGGCGCCCGCCGCGACGGCACGCTCACCCACCGCGACGGCTACCTGACAGTGGACAACGGCGCCTACAACCACGCCGGCCCGTCGGTGGCCGTCTACGCCACCATGCTGGCCGCAGGGCCGTACCGTCTCAGCGGCTGTGAGACGGCGGTGTCGCTCGTCTACACCAACAAGCAGCCCGCAGCGTCGTTCAGGGGTTACGGCAACCCCCAGATGACCTTCGCGGCCGAGTCTCAGATCGACGAGCTGGCCGACCGGCTCGGCATCGATCCCATCGATCTGCGGCTGCGCAACGCCTCCGCGGCCGGCGATGTGACCCTCACCGGTTGGCGGCTCGGATCAGCCCGCCTCGACGAATGCCTCCGACGGGCCCGCGACGAGATCGGCTGGGAAGCCAAGCGGGCCGAGGGTGGCCGCGGGCGCGGCGTGGGGGTGGCCGCGGCGATGCATGTGTCGGGCGCCAACGCTTTCGAGCACTCCGAGCTGAGCGAGGCGGCGGTGGAGGTCGGCCACGACGGCGCCGCCCGGGTGTGCTTCGCGGGGGCAGACGCGGGCACGGGCCAGGCTGCGCTGCTGCGCCAGATCACCGCCGATGAGTTGGGGCTCGCCTTCGACGACGTGTCGGTGACCATGATGGACAGCCACGACGCCCCCCAGGATCTGGGAGCGTGGTCGTCGCGGGGCACGATGTGGAGCGGACACGCCAGCGCCGACGCGGCCCGCAACGCAGCCCGCGCCCTCAAGAAGGCGGCCGCCGCCAAGTTCGGCGCCGATCCCGACCAGATCCAGCTGGTCGAAGGCGAAGCCCGCTACGGCGCCGACGCAGTGCCCATCGGTGACCTCGTCGCGCTCGCGGAGGGAGCGCACGGCGGCTGCCTGCGGGTTGAGGGCAGCTACCTCACCGATGTGGACAAGATGGACAAGGTCCACGGCGTGGGACACTTCTCACCCGCCTACTCGTTCTGCGTGCAGGCGGTGGAAGTGGAAGTCGATTACGCCACCGGCGCAGTCAAGGTGCTCGACGCGGTGACCGTGCACGATTCGGGCGCCGCGCTCAACCCGGTCGCGGCGCAGGGGCAGGCGGTCGGGGCGATGGCGATGGGTCTCGGCGCCGCGCTCGGAGAAGAACTCGTCTACGAACAGGGGCGCCTGGTCAACCCCAGCCTGCTCGACTACCGGGCGCCGAGGGCCCCGGACCTGCCGACCATCCGGGCCGTGCTGCTCGACGGGCACGATCCGGCGGGACCGTACGGCGCCAAGGGCATCGGCGAGATCGGGGTTGTTCCCACACCGGCCGCGGTGGCGAACGCGGTGGCCCACGCCACGGGTGTTCGGATCCGGGAGGTGCCGATCACTCCCGACAAGCTCCTGGTACAGCTACAGCCCGACACGACCACGGCTCGCACCGCACGCCACCGTCCCCTCAATCCGGATGCCATGGTTCATGACTTCTGGACCGACTGGGTGCGCAAGCTCTACAAGCATGGACTCTTCCAGTTCCTGCATCGCGCCGGCACTCGGTGGGCGCGACGCCACGGACGCGGCCGGCCAAGGCAGCCGCGGGTCGACATTGAGGCTGTCGAACGGCCTCACAGTGTGAACGCCGCTCTACAGGCCCACACGCAGGGCTCGGGCCCAGCCGACTACATCGCGGGCGGAACCGACCTGCTCGTCGCACGGCAGCAGGGGCTGAGGTCGCCGGTGCGTCTGATCGACACCACCGCCGTCCGCGACCTGCGCAGCCTGTCCGACACTCCCGACGGCGGCCTGCGGATCGGGGCTGCGGTCACCCTCGAGGACCTCCGACGGCGGACGCTCGATACAGGTGCGGGGCCCGGAGACTCCATGCTGGCGGAGTTGCTGGCAGATCTGGCCACCCACCAGATCAGGGAGTTGGCCACGGTGGGCGGCAACCTCCTGCAGGACAAGCGCTGCGCCTTCTACCGCAACGGTTTCGACTGCTACAAGCGCGGCGGCTGGACCTGCCCGTGCTACGCGGTGATGGGCGATCACCGGTTCCATCACGCCGTGATCGGCGGTGGCCGCTGCCAGGCCGTCACCCCGTCGGACTTGGCCACCGGGTTGCTGGCCCTCGACGCCGTCGCCCACAGCCAAGCACCCGGATCGAAGCCGGCGCGCCGCAGGACGATCGACGAGCTCTACGCCGGACCGGGCGAACCGGACTTGGCACCGGGTGAGCTTCTCACGATGGTGGAAGTGCCGGTCGAAGCCCGTGGCCGTCCGGCCGCGTTCGAGAAACTGAGGCTCTATGCCGGCGACTTCGCGGTGTGCTCCGCCGCGGTGTCGCTAGAACTCGACGCCGACGGCAGCACCATCGCCGACGCCCGGATCTGTCTCGGCGCGGTGGCTCCCAAGCCCTACCGTGCCCAGCGCAGCGAGAATCGCCTGCTCGGGGCAAGTATCCACGACAGCACAGCCCTGAAAGAAGCTTCGTGGGCGTGGGCCGCCGACACCCACCCCCTGCTGCGAAACCGATGGAAGATCGAAGCAACCTCGGGCCTCCTGCACCGAGCCCTGCGCCGCTCCACAAACCAGCAATAGCGGCTTCGACATGTCCTTCGTGTAATTCAGCTGCTCTTGGCATCAGCAGTTGCTGCCATCGCTCGCTGCCGGCTAGCTCCGCCGTTGTGCGGCTCGGTCGGCTAGTAGGAACTTGCGGATCTTGCCGACGCTGGTGCGGGGCAGCTCATCTATAAGGGTTATGGCGACCGGGCGCTTGGCTTTGGCTAGTCGCTCGCTGCACCAGGCGTGGAGGTCCGCCACTGAGGGCGGCGCAGACGCGTCGGCGGCTACCACGAACGCCACAGGCACCTCGTCGCGGATCTCGTCGGGGCGACCCACCACCGCGGCCTCCAGTACCTCGGGATGCTCGCTCAGCGCGGCCTCGACTTCGACGATCGACACGTTCTCGCCCGACACTTTGAGCACATCGGAGCGGCGGCCGTCGAAGTAGTGCCGTCCCGTGTCGTCGCGCACGGCGCGATCGCCGGTGAGGAACCAGCCGTCGCGGAAGCTGGCCGCGGTGATGTCGGGCGCGTCGAGATAGCCGGCGAACAAGGTGATGCCCGGCTCGCCGCCCACCACCACCTCGCCCACTGCCCCCGGCTCGACCGAAACGCCGGCTGCGTCCTGCACGTCGACGATGCACCCCGGCGAGACCCGGCCCATCGAGTCGTGATGCGGGTCGGCCGCTTCGTCGGTGAGCACCGCGGGGATCGTCTCGGTCATGCCGTAGAGCTGGCGGGGCCGGCAGCCGAACCATTGAGCCACTGTGGCGTACTGGTCGGCGGAGATGTTCTGCGCGTACCAGCAGTGCCGCAGCGTCGTGCCATCCGCGGGGCCACCGCGGGCCAGGATCATGCGGATCGGCGCCGCGAACAGGCTGGCGCAGGTAGCCGAGTGACGGGCGGCGGCGGGCAGGAACCCCGACGCCGAGAAGGCAGGCATCAACGCCACAGAGGCACCGGCCCAGATCGCCGACGCGAACGAGTAGTACTGCGCGTTGGCGTGGAACAGCGGCAGCACCACCATCTGGCGGTCCTCGGGAGCGAGACCGGCCGCCTCGGCCATGACCTTGCCCGCGAAGGCGTAGTTGGCCTGGGTCACCTCCACGCCCTTGGGGCGGCCGGTGGTGCCGGAGGTGAACATCACCGCGGCCCGCTCGCGCCGCGCGACCGCGGGGCGCTCGGAAGCGGCCAGGGGCGCGGCGTCGAAGGGGGCCAGCGTGACGTCGGCCTCGTCGATCTCGATCACGGCGAGGTCCGCTCGACCCGATTCCGCCACCGCGGCCCTGTACGTGTCGGCTCGACCCGCGGCACACAGGCCCACCGTGGGGCGGGTGCGCTCGATGTGGCCGGCCAGCTCGGGCGCCCGACCCATCGGGTCGGAAGGAACGATCCACGCGCCCAGGCGCGACGCGGCCAGCCAGGTCGCCACGAAGGTCGGCGAGTTGGTGAGAGCAAGATGTATGGCCGCGCCAGGCTCCGCGCCCAACACGGCCAGCGTCCCGGCCGCCCGGTCGACCGACTCGTCGAACTCTGCGTAGCTCCAGTGAGCGACCGCCCCCGACGGCGTCTCGAAGATCAGGAACGTCTCGTCGGCCCGCTCGGCCACCGCCCGGTCCCACACAGCCGCGAACGACACAGGCTGACCCCATGTCAACGCCCCAGAGCGGGCAGGGCCGTTCACCGGCTTGAGCCTGTGACGCAGCGAAACGTCTCGCCTCGAACGGCCGAAGCGTCGATCCCCAGACAGCCGGTCACCGCTCGGCAGAGTCCGGCGTCGGCTGGCCGTAGCCTCCGCCGCCGGGAAGCTCCAGGCGCACGGTGTCGCCGGGTTGGAGCGTGATGCGGGTCTGGGTGGTGACCGCTTCGCCGTTCACCTGGAACGACCCTGGCGCGCCGGGCTCTCCCCCGAAGATGCCCTGAGGCGGCTCGGTGAGCCGGCTGGTCACCGCGTTGAGCTGCCAGGGCCGGTCCGTGTCCACCTCGAACTCGATCACCTGACCCAAACCGCCGGGTTGGGATCCCGCGCCGCCCGAGCCGGGGCGCAGCGCCTTGCGCAGGAACCTCACCGGCGCGGAGGCCTCCACCACCTCGATGGGCACGGCCGACACCCCGGTGGGATACGAGCAGGCGTCGAGGCCGGGCTTGGCGGCCCGGGCCCCCACCCCTCCCGCATAGGTGAACATGGCGGTGATGAACGGCGATCCGTCGTCGTGATGGCCGTTCACCTGCATGGTCCACACCGCGCCCGCGCCCTCGGCCATCGCGCCGGAGGGCTTCACCTCGGCGAGGGCCTTGAGCAGCGCATTGGGCAGGAACATCCCCACCACATGGCGGGCCGTGCCCGGCTGCGGCGGCACGGCGTGCACCACCGACCCCTCGGGGGCCCGCATCTTGATGGGCGCCAGGCTGCCGTGGTTGTTGGGTATGTCGGGGTTGAGCACCGACCGAACCGTGAAGGTGGTGTAGGCGTGGGTGTAGTTGCGGACCACGTTTATGCCCCACGGGCTGGCCTCGCTGGAGCCCTCATAGTCCACGGTGATCTCCCCGGCGTCGGGATCCACCAGCAGGCTGCACACGATGTCGATCCGACTTCCGTCGGCCAGATCGAGCACCGCCGAGGCGTCGTAGGTGCCCGCGTCCAGTTCGCCGATGGTGGCCCTGGTGGCGGCCTCGGAGCGTTCGATGATCTCGTCGGCCAGAGCCTCGATGTCGTCGAGGCCGTGCGTGTCGCACAGGGTGGTCAGCCGCTGCGCCCCTACCTCACCCGACGCCATCTGGGCATGGAGGTCGCCGGCCATGTGATCGGGCTGGCGGACATTGGAGAGGATGAACTTCCACACATCGGCGTTGCGCTGCGAGGCACCGGAGCCGTCTCCGCACATCAACCTGCAGATGGGGATCCAGAGTCCTTCCTCAAAGCAGTCGCGGCCACCGGCGCCGATGCCGTAGCCGCCCACGTCGGTGTGGTGGATGGTGGAGCCGAACAGGGCGATCAGGCGGGGCTTGCCACCGCCTGCGGGGGTGCGCCAGGCCGGCACCAGCACGGTCACGTCGAGGAGCTGACCGGCGGTCTTGTAGGGATCGTTGGTGATGAGCACGTCGCCGGGCACCAGCGTCTCGATCGGATACTCGTCGAGCATGGCCTCGGCGCCCAACGCCAGGCTGTTGATGTGGCCGGGTGTGCCCGTGACGGCCTGCGCCACCATGCGGCCCCGCCGGTCGAACACGGCGTTGGCCAGGTCGCCGGCCTCGCGCACGATCGGGCTGAAGGCGGCTCGCTGCAAGGCCCGGGCCTGTTCATTCACGGTGGAGATCAGCGACTGCCACAGGATCTCCAGCTCGACCGGATCGAACCTCTGCACTTCGCTCATGACAGGCTCCTATCCGGTGACCGCACCACGGTGCAAGCCGCGGTCACAGCCCCGCCCTCCTCATGATGATCCGAGGGGCAGCCAGCCGTCATGAGCGGTTCCTGGTGGCTACCAGGCTTCCGTCGGGGGCCACTTCGGCCTGCCAGCCCGGTCGGATCACTGTCGTCGTCTCGCGCTCCTCCACGATGGCGGGACCCGCGAACGCCGCGCCCACACCGAGGTCCGAGCGCCGGTACACGGGCACGTCCACCGCCGCGGCGGCCCGCTCGAACACCACCGGGCGGCGCGACACCGGCTCAGCCGCCCGGACCGCCCCGGTGGCGCCAGTGTCGGGCCGCACCTGCACCTTCTCGGCGTAGGCCGACAGCCGCCAGGTCACCGCCTCGATGGCCACGTCGGGGATGGTCATGCCGTAGATCCGCCGATACTCCGACTCGAAGGCCGAGCGCACCTCGTCGGCGCCTGCGGGCCATGCGGTGCCGGTGCCCACCCAGACGGTGATCTCGTTGCCCTGGCCCGAGTAGCGGGCGTCGAGCCCGTAGCGGAACCGCACGTCGCCTGAGGGCACGCCCGCCGCGGACAGCACCCGGCGGCCCTCGGCTCGCAGCTCGTCGAGCAGGCTGTCGCGTTCGGCGATGTCCACCCCGTCGAGCAGCCGCGGCATGGAACGGGCCAGGTCGATGCGCACCGGCGACACCAGGGTCCCGAACGCGGAGAGCACGCTGGCGTTGACCGGGAAGATCACCTTGTCGCTCTCGAGCAGGTCGGCCACACCGCAGGCGTGCACCGGGCCGGCCCCGCCGAAGGCCAGGATCGTGACCCCGCGAAGGTCCACCCCCTGCTCGACACCGTGCATGCGGGCGGCCGCGGCCATGTTCTGATTGACGACCTCGTGGATCCCCGCGGCGGTGTCCACCGTCGACAGCCCCAGATCCTCAGCCGGACCGGCCACTGCGGTGGAGGCCGCAGCCGCGTCCAGCGCCATGTCGCCGCCCAGGAAAGCGTCAGGGTCGAGCAGTCCGAGCACCACATCCGCGTCGGTCACCGCCGCGATTGTGCCGCCCCGACCGTAGGAGGCCGGCCCTGGATCGGCTCCGGCCGACTCTGGACCCACCTTGAGCAGCCCGAAGCGGTCCAGATGGGCCAGCGATCCTCCGCCCGCGCCGATCTCGACAAGGTCGACGGACGGGACCGACACCGGGAAGCCCGAGCCTTTCTTGAAGCGGTAGATCCTGGCCACCTCGAAGATGTTGGTGAGAGCCGGTTCGCCGTTCTCGATAAGGCAGGCCTTGGCAGTGGTACCGCCCATGTCGAAGCACAGCAGCCGCTCCGAGCCGAGACGCTGCGCGTACCAGGTGCCGGCCAGGGCGCCCGCGGCCGGGCCTGACTCCACCAGACGGATCGGGCCCCGGGCGGCGTCGTCGGCCGACACCACCCCTCCGTTGGACAGCATCATCAGCACTGCGCCGCCGAACCCCTCCGCCGACAGCCACTTCTGCAACTCGTCGAGGTAAGGGCCGATCACGGGCATGGTGGCCGCGTTGCAGGCCGCGGTGATCATGCGGGGGTATTCGCGGATCTGCGGGGAGATCTCAGCCGAGATGCACACCGGCACACCCAGCTCCCGGCGCAGATGCCCAGCCACCGCCTGCTCGTTGGCCGGGTTGACGTAGGAGTTGAGCAGGCACACCGCCACCGACTCCACCGCCGCGTCGGCCAACCGGTCGGCGAGCCGGGCCAGGTCATCCGCGGACGGCGCGGCCAGCACGGCGCCGGTCGCCGATGTGCGCTCGGCGATCTCGAAGGTGAGGTCCCGGCCGATGGGAGGATCAGGGAACTCGATCTGGAGGTCGTACATGTCGTAGCGGTGCTCGTCGCGGATCAGCAGCGTGTCGCCGAAGCCGGTGGTCGTCACCAGCCCGGCCCGGCCCGTGCGGCCCTCGATCAAAGCGTTGGTGATCAAGGTGGTGGCGTGCACGATCGGCGCGGTGATCTCGCCGGGAGTGACCTGCGCCTTCGCCAGGAGCTGGTGGACACCGACTCGCACCCCGTCGAGCGGCGCGGCCGGGGTGGTGAGGGTCTTGTCCACCACCACCCGACCGGAGGCAGCGTCGAGCAGTACCACGTCGGTGAAGGTTCCGCCGATGTCCACGGCGAGCCGCCAGTCAGCCATGTCAGTGGCAGCCAGAGCTGATCAGCCCGTGTCGATGCATTTGAGCGGCGATCAGCCTGTGTCGGCCAGGTCGGTTCGGGGCGGGGCGAACACGTCGAGGATCCAGCATTCGCCGTAGGTGTCGTCGCCGATGAACACCGAGTCGCCGTGCCACACCGAGCGGGGCGCCAGGTACGAGTCGCCCTCGCTGAGCACGATCCGCTCGTCGTTGGCTCCGTCGGGGCCGATGCGGAAGTCGAGTTTGCCTCGCATGATCACACCGAGTTGCTCGTTCTCGGTGTGGTTGTGCAGCACCGAGCCCTCCGATCCGCCGGCGATGCGCCAGAAGCACAACTGGAGGTGCTCCCCGGTGATCACCCGGTGCCTGAAACCGGCTCGGGCGGTCTCAACGAAGGCGTCGTCGTCGAGGAAGTAGCAGTACGGGTTGCCGAGGCTCTCAGCGATGCTCATGTCGATGCTCCTTCCGGTTCCACCGGCCCAACTCATCCGAGGGCGGCGTAGCGCGCTCTGTCAGCCTCGAGGTCGAGCGGACGGATGATGGCCTGATGCTCCTCGTCGCCCCAGTGCCGGCGGGGCACCAGCCACATCACCTCGAACTCCAGACCGTCGGGATCCTTGGCGTAGAGGCTCTTGTTGGGTCCGTGATCGCTCGCACCCACCAGCGCGCCCGCGGCCGTCAGCCGCTCGCGCATCTCGACCAGTTCGTCGAGGCTGCCGACCTCCCAGGCGATGTGATACAGCCCGACCGTGCTGCGCCCGGCCTGTGAGGCGCCCGCACCCTCACCGACGGTGAAGAACACGATGTCGTGGTGGTTCTCCGACCGCGGCGCCCGCATGAACACGTAGGCGCCGGGCCCGTCGATCACGGTGGTGAAGCCGAGCACGTCGGCGTAGAACCGCTGGTGACGGGCAGCGTCGCGCACGTACAGCACGGCATGGTTCATTCGCGAGATCATCGCTTCGACGATACGTCCAGACGGCAGCAATCAGCCAATGTGGCGCGCCTTGCGCCCGGAATCTGGCAGGATCGATAGATGGAATCAGCGACGGACGCCCATGGCGAGCTAGCCGGCGCGCTGGGCCCCTCGGTCTCCACCGAGGAGGTGTGCCGGGTGGTGGGCAGCAGAGTGCGCGAGTTCCGGCGGTCGCTGAACATGACCATGTCGGCGTTCGCGGCCGGCGCGGAGATCTCGCTGGGCATGCTCTCCAAGATCGAGCACGGCCAGAGCGCTCCGAGCCTGTCGACGCTGGTGCGTCTCGCAGCCACCGCTCAGGTGCCGGTCACCGCTTTGTTCCGCGGCCTCGACGAGGAGCACGACCTGGTGATCGTTAGGGCAGGTGAGGGACACGAGATCCACCATCAGGGAGGAGGACCGGGACGGCTGTACCAGGATCTCGGCACCCTGCGCGGCCCCAACCGGGTGATCGAGCCGATGATCACCACCATCACCGAGCCCGGCGGTGTGTTCCCGCTCTACCAGCATCCGGGGGTGGAGTTCATCCACATGCTGGAGGGCTCGCTCGACTACGGCTACGGCGGCCGGGCCTACCGCCTCGACGCAGGTGACACCATGCAGATCCACGGCGAGGTGGCCCACGGTCCCGTCGAGCTGGTCGAGTTGCCTATACGGTTCATCTCCATCAAGGTGTACCCGGCCACCGAACCGCGGACTGTGGCAGGAGGATGACAATATGGGCCGCCTGCCCGTCCAGACAAGGAGGAGCGCATGGGCTTGATGCTGGTGCTGGATCGAATCACCGGCAGCGGCATCAGCGGCAGTCTGATGCTATGGATCCTCCTGGCGGGTGCGTTGGGTCTCACGCTCTGGGAATGCCGCGATCGCTCCTACCGCCTCAAAGTGGTGCTGTGGTGGATGATGTTCGTGTTCCTCACCCATGTAGTGGGCTACGCCGTCCTCCGGCTCATCCGTCCCCCACGTCGAGAAGCCTGACGGCCGAGCCCTTCTCAGACCATGATCGACCCGACCCCCGACAATCCGGAGCCGGCGCCTCGGAGCCTGCTCGGGCGCCTGTTGCCGACCTCGAGACCGGCTCGGCTGCTCATCTCCGTCGGCGCGCTCCTGCTCGTGGTCCTGCTCGTCTTCGACGGCTGCTCCGGCGTGGAGATCGATGAGGAGACCGCGATCGCCGCGGCGCGGGCCGCGCTCGAGGGCGCCGAGGAGAGCTTCGTCCCGGAGCGCACGGAGGTGCGGCTGATCCGCCAGGGTTTCCCGCCCCAGCCGAGGTGGGCCGTGGTTCTCGTCATACCGGCTCCCGACGAGGGGCGATCGGCCTACCTGCGCCGCGCCGCCGTCACGGTCGACGCCCGCACCGGCGAGGTGCTCGAGTTGGACATCGCCGGGTCCGGCTGATCGGCGGGCCCTCAAGTACGACCGGCTGGGATCCGGTGGCACGCGCTCCGTCCAGCCCAGCCCGGATTCCACGCCGACTCGCCCCGGTCGGCCGGGCTGTGCTAAGGTTGCCCGGGTCCGGCCCCAAGGTCGGATCTACCGACAAATGAATTGGGGGTGAGTTCATGGTCTTGGCACAGGCAACAACCGATGTCGTGTTGACCGAGGCGTACTACTACTTCACCGTCGCCATCATGTGGCTCTTGCACGTGGGGTTCATGACCTACGAGGCCGGCGTTAGCCGCCGCAAGAACGTCATGTCCACGGCAATGAAGAACATCATGACGATCGCCGTCGTCACGCCCACGTTCTACTACGTGGGCTTCTGGGTTTACTTCTGCATGCAGGAGGGCCTGTGGTTCACCGTTAACGGCACCGGACAGGGCAACGCCGGGGAGGGCGCCTACTTCTGCGGCGACGGCTACGTCGTCCCGTGGGATGCGAGCTTCGCGCCGAATCTCGGGGACAACCTGACCGGCGTCTTCTGGGCGGCCTTCGTGCTGTTCTCGTGGACGACCGGATCGATCATGTCGGGCTCGGTGCTGGAGCGGATTCGCATCTCGGGCTACCTGTGGCTGACCGCCCTCATGGGCGGGATCGTCTGGGTCGTCGCGGCGGCCTGGGGCTGGAG
>JAJDZO010000060.1 GCA_022824605.1 Acidimicrobiia bacterium | reverse complement strand
GGCGACCGGGACCACGGCGTGATGGGCCTGCGGTTCGTCCAACCCGACGCGCCGCCGGAGCTCTCGTGCCGGCTCGTGCCGCTCGGGGAGTTGGCCCCATCCTGAGCGCCGCCGGAGATCTCGTGCGGCTTGGGGAGTTGGCTACATCCTGAGCGCTGCTGGGCGTGGAGCGCTCGGGTTTGTGGCCAAGGCGAGATTGCGCGAGTATCAGTGGGGTTTCCTTCCTTGACCGGAACCGCGTGGGCATCCGGTCACCTAGCGGGGCGGTGGTGCGCACTACCGGGGGAGGAGGTGCGCATCACCGCCACCGCGCCTGTCGAGGGCGGTCCGCGCGCCCATCGGCCGACGACCAGGGCGCCATGTTCTGGGTCATCGCCGCATAGCGACCACCTACAGGCGCCGCCAGCACTCGTCGAAGGCGTTGATCGTGGCCATCCGATCGTCCCCCAACGGCAAGATGTTGATGGAGTCCACGCCCACTTGCCGCAGTGCAGCCAGTTGAGCCGTCACCCGATCACGATTGCCGGCCACCGCCATTCGTTGAACGAAGCTCGTCGGCAACAATGAAGCGGCTCGCGCGGCCTCTTGGAACTCGCCCCCGCTGTAGGACTCGCGGACGGCTCTGGTGATCTCGGGATCGAGCCCGACGAGATCGCAGTAGATCGGCGCGGTCTGCGGGAACCAGGCTGCAATCGGGCGTGCCCCGGCGATGGCGGCGGACTCGTCCTCGTCGATCACGCCGTAGACGAATATCGCGATGTGCGGGCGAGGTCTCCCCGCCTTCCTCGCGCCCTCGTCGACGCGGTCGAGCGCCCACTCGACCACGGCGGGGTCGAGGCCGCACAACAGGATCACCCCGTCGGCCACCGCGCCGGCAAGTTCGAGGGTGCGCGGACCACTGGCTGAGACGAACACGGGCAGATCGGCTCTGGCGTCAAACCGCAGATGAGCATCCACGAGGTGAAACCCGGGCCCGTCGGAAGTGACCGATCCCCCGGCCAACAGCGCACGGATCGCGGCAATGGCCGCCTCCAGCTCCGCAAGCCGGGCAGGCTTGGCCCCCAACGCCATCAACGGTCGATCCCCCGCTCCGATGCCCAGGATGGCTCGGTCGCCTGCGATCTCGGCGAGCGTCGCCGCCGCCACCGCGGTCAGCGCGGGGTGGCGGGTCACGGGGTTGGTGACCGCAGTTCCCAGCCTCAGCCGAGTGGTGGCCCTCGCAGCGAGGGCGAGGAGCTGGTACGGGTCGCGGGCGTGCAGCGACGACTCGGTCAGCCACAGGTTGTCGAACCCGGTCGCTTCGATGTGGCTCGCCATGGCAAGAAACTCGTCGACTCTGTCGACGCCCTGCAGGACCACTCCTCGCCTGATGCTCGTCATGGATGCGTCAGCCGATCCACGAGCTCCGACGGCACGCCGAAGTCTTCGAGCACGCCGCGGGTATCCGCGCCGAGTTCGGGGTGTCCGCCCAGACAGGGTCGCTCCCCGTTGATGCGGAACGGTGGGTCCATCGCTGCGACGACGCTATCGCCGCCATCGCTCGGTCTCCGCAGGATGTCGAGCGCCTCGATCTGGGGGGATCCGAGGGCACGGAGAAGGGAGCGGACCTGACCGGCCGGTATTCCGGCTGCATCGAAGCGGTCGAGCCAAGTGCCGGCGTCGTCGGAGGCGAGGACGGCGTTGATGATGGCGGTCAGCTCGTCGCGGTGCGAGACGCGGGCCGCATTGTCCACAAACCGGGGATCAGAGAGCAGGTCGGGCCGGCCGAGGACGTCGCACAGGTTCTCCCACAGTCGTTGGTTGCCGGATCCGGCGAGCACGACGTCTCCATCGCGGGCGGTAAATGCTCCGTAGGGCGCGAACGAGGAGGAGTGGCTGCCGAGCAGCGAGGGGCTGCTCGCGGCATTCACGGCGTCGCTGGCGATCGTCGTGAACGACGCCATGGCGAATTCCAGCAGAGACGAGCAGACCTGGCTACCGACCCCGGTCTGCTGCCGCGCCAGATGAGCCGCGAGCAGGGCGGCCACCGCCACGAGCCCGGCGCCGATGTCCAGCATCGGCGCCCCGACCTTCACGCTGCCCGACTCCGCGGAGCCGGTCACCGACATGAGGCCGCTCTCGGCTTGGACGATGAGGTCGAAGCCACCCCGGGTGGCGTCGGGCCCGAGGTCGCCGAAGGCTGAGATCGAGGCGTGGATCAGCCATGGGTGCCGCTGATGCACCGAGTCGTAGTCGAGGCCGTAGCGGGCCATGGATCCTGGCCTGGCGTTGTGGACCAGGAAGTCGGAGCCCGCGAGCAGATGCTCCAGGGCCCGAGCACCGTCCGGCAGGCGGAAGTCCATCAGGACGCTCTCCTTGCCGCGGTTGAGTGATGCGAACAGGGTGGACCCGTCACCGGTGTCGTCCAGTCCTTGACCTCGGTAGGGGTCGCCGCCGGGGGGCGGCTCGATCTTGAGGACCCGGGCGCCCAGGCCGGCGAGAACCATCGTCATGTAGGACCCCGACACGTACCGGGTCAGGTCCACGACCGTGGTGCCCGCCAGCGGTTCGGCTACCACGGCGACGGCTCGCGATGCGTCCCGAACGCCTTGATGAGGATGCGTCGCCGGGGGGTGGTCATTCGTGTGCTGCCAGGGCCAACGCCGCAAAGACCGCATACACCTGCGTCGCCTCCTCGATGTCGGCCACCGGGAGGTTCTCATCGGCACAGTACACGGGCTCGCCGCCGGGGCCGAAGATGACGGTGGGAATGTGCCCGCCGAAGCTCGCGGTATCGCCGAGCCAGTCGGCCGCCATCAGCTCCGGCTCCCGGCCACGAACCTGGCGCACGGCTTCCACCATGGTCTGCACGACATCCGAGCCTGGATCGGCCAGATACGGCGCCTTCACGTCCACCAGATCGACCTCGGCGCTGAAACGTCCGTCGCGGTGCTTGGCGTTGTCGAGACAGCGATCGATCTCGGCACGGACGGTCTCGATCGACACGCCGGGCTGGGGCCGGCAGTCGACCCGGACCACGCACTCGTCGGGAATCATCGACGGACCCCCCGGAGGGAGTCCGCCATAGACCCGGCCGGGAGCCATCATGGTCTCGGCACCGAAGAGCGCCGCGATCTCGGGGCTCAGTGCGGGCTCGAGCCTCGAGGCGTCCAGTTCGAGAATGGCCAGTGCCGCCAAGGTGTTGGCGTTGACGGCGTGGTGCTTGTGGCACGTATGGGCGGACCGGCCCTGGGTGGTGATGTCGAAGTAGTAGCGGCCGCGGTGGCCGAGGAAGATCTCGTTGTCGGACAGTTCGCCCAGCACGCACAGATCGGCACGATGGCGTTCGAAGTACCGGATGCTCCCCGTCTGGTCTCCCATGTGGTCGCTGACGGCTGCCATCGCGAGGGTGCCCC
>JAJDZO010000267.1 GCA_022824605.1 Acidimicrobiia bacterium | reverse complement strand
ACGAGCGCAAGCTCGCCCTAGACAAGGGCTCACCCCCGCGTGGGCGGGGAGCACACGGTGAAGAGATCCGCCTTGACGCCTGCGGTGGGCTCACCCCCGCGTGGGCGGGGAGCACGACGTCGCCGTTATCCGGGCGTCGGGCATCGTGGGCTCACCCCCGCGTGGGCGGGGAGCACACTACGTCGGCCTTGTTGTCGCTGCTGGCCGTGGGCTCACCCCCGCGTGGGCGGGGAGCACTACGGCAAGCCCATGTCGGGACAGACCATCACGGGCTCACCCCCGCGTGGGCGGGGAGCACGAGCTGCTCATAGCGCTATGCGCAAGGCTGTCTTGACCCGCGCGGCAAGCGCGTGGCTCGCCGGAGTGGTCAGCCCAGATCGCCGAGCGGAGCTTGGGTTGATGCCGCGGGGCTACCCCTTCTGGCGGCGTGTAGTGCTGCCCGTGCGCTAGCCGGCCCGGGCCGTGTGGGCCCCGATTCGCTGTTCTGGGATCTGATCGCAGCTCCCGGGCAAGCGGCTTCGGCGAACGGCTCGGACGGTGGCGGCAGACCGGAGGTGGTTCCGAGCGCGGGCGTCGGCCGGTTGGGTGTAGTCGCGTGCCGCGATGTCGGCGGACCTGATGCGGTGCTGGGCGGTGACGTCGATGGTTCGGGTACTGCTGGCTCGTCGGCGAACAGTGGTGGGGTCGCGACGATCGCGGGGTGGTGCTCGGGGGCGTGGGCGGGGCCGTAGCAGGTGCGTCTTGGCGGGTGCATTGTGTGGTTGCCGTCGGGGCTCTTGGCGATCTGCCAGCCGTGGCGGTGGATCAAGTCGTGACACGCCCAGCACGCCGGGACCAGATTCTCGACGTGGGTGCGACCCCCTCGGGAGACGGGGTCGATGTGGTGGGGCTGGCAGATCGCGAAGTTGGCACCGCAATGGAAACAGCCGCCCCACCTCGCCTTGAGGAGCCGCCTCTGGGTTTCGGTGGCGTCACGTCCCGCGGCCGTCTTCCATATGGCCTTGCCCTTGCGGTCGAACACGACGCCGGTGATGACCGCGTTGCATGTCAACTCGTCGAGAACTGCGGAAGGGAGCCGCGACCCGTCGGGCAACTCCCCGATCAGCTGGCCCGTTTCCTCATCGACATGGGCCGTCACGCAGATGTCCGCGGCGGGCTTGCCTGAAGGCCCGCCGGTGTCGGAGGTACCAGCGGTCAGGTTGTCGAGAGCGTCGGCGAGACACTGCGGCAGGCTCCGTCGCTCGCTCTTCGAAACGTTCCTCTGATCGGCAGAATGCAGGCGCCGGGCTTCGCGGTTTAGGCGGTTGGCGATACGCCTGCCCGTCACGGGGTCGAGTTCGCCGCGCAAGTGCATCATCCCGTCGTCACCGTCGAAGATCCGCACACTTCGCCTGGCCCGCATCCGCCGGTAGTCGCCTTCTCCTCCGTCGAGTTGGCGAGCGGCGGCCCACCGACGGGCCTCGCGCACAAACTGCTCGGGCCGCATGGACGTAGCCAGTTCCAGCAGTTCGCTGTCGGACTCCACCATTTGAGGGTCGGTCTTCGATATAGCGTCGGCCAGCCGGTGGGCATTGGCCCGCGGAACCCGCCCCGACTCAACCGCGTCACGTACCACGGGAGCGGCCTGCAACACTTCAGCCGTCTTGATCTGGCTGCGAGCGTCGTGACGGGTAAGGCCCGCTGCATCCGCAAGAACTTGAGCGCCCCCGTCGCCGTGGCGTTCGGTCCCGGCCACCACTCGAGCGGCAGCCGTCTGCGCAGCCGAGAGAGCCGCAATGGCGGGCTTGCACACCACGAGAACACGACGGGCATCCGCGCTGGTCAGCGAGGCGCTGTTCACGGCCGCCAGAGCATCCTTGGCGGCCATCTCGACTCGCTGAAGGGCTTCGATCAACATGACTACAGCATGCCACGCCCCTGTGACATCTATTGGATGTCGCCATGCTTTCTCATTACTATTCGCGATTACACGCCTCTCGGCGCGCGCGTCATGAAGGTGATCGGGTTCCTGCAAGTCGCGTTGCCGTCCGGCCCCATCAACCGCGGCGCGTGGGGTAGGGGTTGGAGCGGTAGACTTGCTTGGTTCCGCCGACGGCGGGGCCAGTCGTGTGCAGCACGCAGGCTGCCGGTCTCGCACTGCGGGCCAGGCAGCAGGGTCCCACACCCAATGGAGATTCCATGCCAACCAGCCTCCCTGCCAAGGCCGACACCATCGCCTCAATAGCGGAGACCTTCGAGCTCGCCGAGAACGACACTGGTTCTCCCGAGGTTCAGGTCGCTCTGCTGTCTGATCGCATCAACCACCTCACCGAGCATCTGCGGGTCCACAAGAAGGACCATCACAGCCGGCGAGGTCTGCTGATGTTGGTGGGTCGGCGCAGGAGGCTGCTCGACTATGTGAAGGAGAACGACGTCGAGCGGTACCGGGCGTTGATCGCCCATCTCGGTCTGCGACGCTGACCACAACCCGGGCGGCACGAAGGCCGCCCACCCGGCTATAGGCGCCTAAAGCGGTGCCGAGCGGCCGGCGACGAACCCAGTGACAACCAACATCAGGCGCGACCGCTCCGGTGCTAGTCGCATCGGCCCCGCCCCTTCGCCGGGCGGGACCGATACGACTGGGAACTGGCGGGGTCGTGCCCAGATCGGACCTCGAATCGGGGTCCGCAAGGAGTAATCCCATGGCTGATGCCATTTCCGTCACCGGTGCGTTCACGCGCGCCGAAGGCAAGGACGCCACCTTCGAGACGGGCCTTCTGGCCCCGCTCGCGGGTGGCGCCGTCACCGCCCAGATGGGCAACACGGTGGTGCTCGTCACCGCCACCGGCGCCAAATCGCCCCGCGAGGGCGCCGACTTCTTCCCCCTCACCGTCGACGTCGAGGAGCGGATGTACGCCGCGGGCCGCATCCCCGGCTCGTTCTTCAGGCGTGAGGCCCGAGCCGGCGAGCAGGCCATCTTGACCTGCAGGCTCATCGACCGGCCGCTTCGTCCCAGCTTCCCCGACGGGTTCCGCAACGAGGTCCACGTCGTGGCCACCGTGCTCGGCGCCGACCAGTCCCACCCCTACGACATCGTCGCGCTCAACGCGGCCTCCCTCGCGCTCAGCATCTCGCCGGTCCCCTTCGACGGACCGATCGGGGCCGTGCGCCTGGCCTGGTCGTCCGAAGGCGAGTGGGTGCCGTTCCCGACATACGCCGAAGGCGAGGCCTCCGCGTTCGAGATGGTGGTGGCCGGACGCCTCGACGGCGACGACGTGGCCGTGATGATGGTCGAGGCCGGAGGAACCTCCGCCACCTGGGACCTCTACGCCGACGGCGTGCCCAAGGTGGACGAGGACGTGCTGGCCGCAGGTCTCGAAGCGGCCAAGACGCCGATCCGCGAGATGATCGAACTCCAGCAGCAGATGATCGACGCGGTCGGGACGGTCACCAAGATGGAGGCGCCGCTGGCCGTCAGCCACGCCGACGAGATCCTGGCCGCCGTGCGCGACAGCGCCCTCGACCGCATCGCCGCCACCCAGCGGATCGCCGACAAGGCCGACCGCCAGAGCGCCGAAGCCACCCTGGCCGGCGAGGTGATCGCCGAGCTCGAGGAGCGCTTCAGCGACGATCCGTCGGCGGCCAAGCAGATCAGCAGCGCCATCCGGGCCGTCACCAAGGAGGTGGTGCGACAGCGCATCGTGGACGAGGGAATCCGCATCGACGGACGCGCCGCCGACGAGCTGCGGCCCCTGATGTGCCGGGTCGGAGTGGTTCCCACCGCCCACGGCTCCGGGCTGTTCCAGCGGGGCGAGACCCAGGTGCTCAACTTCACCACGCTGGGGATCGGCCGCAGCGACATGCTGATCGACGACCTGTCGCCCACCGAGAAGAAGCGCTACTTCCACCACTACAACTTCCCGCCGTTCAGCACCGGCGAGACCGGCTTCATGCGAGGCCCCAAGCGGCGCGAGATCGGCCACGGCGCGCTCGCCGAGCGTGCCGTGTTCCCGGTGGTGCCCGGCTTCGAGGACTGGCCCTACACGGTGCGCACCGTGTCGGAGGTGATGGCCTCCAACGGGTCGAGTTCGATGGCTTCGGTGTGCGGGTCGACGCTGTCGCTCATGGACGCCGGCGTGCCGATCAAGGCGCCGGTGGCGGGCGTGGCCATGGGCCTGGTCCACTCCGGCGGCGCATGGGTGACCCTCACCGACATCCTCGGCGCGGAGGACGCCTTCGGTGACATGGACTTCAAGGTGGCCGGCACCACCGACTTCATCACCGCGCTGCAGCTCGACACCAAGATCTCCGGCATTCCGGCGTCGGTGCTGGCCGATGCGCTGCGCCAGGCGCGCACCGCTCGTCTCGACATCCTCGACGTGATGGCCGAGACCATCATCGAGCCGCGCCCCGACGTGCGCGACACCGCCCCGAAGGTCACCACCTTCGAGATCCCGGTGGAGAAGATCGGCGAGGTGATCGGACCCAAGGGCAAGGTAATCAACGCCATCCAGTCCGAGACCGGAGCCGATATCAGCGTGGACGACGACGGCTCGGTCGGCACCGTGGCCATCGCCTCCACCGACCGGGGTGCGGTGCTCGAAGCCGAACGGCAGATCAAGCTGATCCTCGACCCGCCTACCGCCGATGTGGGCGCGTCCTACACGGGCCGGGTGGTGAACATCACCAAGTTCGGTGCCTTCATCAACATCCTGCCCGGCCGCGACGGCCTGGTTCACATCTCCAAGCTCGGAGGTGGACGGCGCATCGACCGGGTGGAGGATGTGCTCGAACTCGGCGAGGAGATCGAGGTGGTTGTCGAGGACGTCGACCCCAACGGCAGGATCTCTCTGCTGCCCAAGGGCGCAGAGGGCGACGGCGACGGATCTGCGCCGCCGCGGCGACGCGAACGGGGCGGCGACTCAGGTGCGCCGGGGGGTCGCCGGCCGCCCCGCGACTCGGGCGGTGATCGTGGCTCCGGCCGTGGCGACCGCGACCGTGGTCGATCCGAGCCGAGGCGCTCCGATTCGCGTCGGGGCGACGGCGAGGGGCGCCGCGACGGCCGCGACGGATCCCGGACCAGGCAGCCCGCGCCGGCGTCGAACGCCAGGGCGGTCTCCTTCGAGGACTCCTTCGACCAGGAGTTGCAGCGTGAGTTCGGCGAACTGGGTCCCGATCCCCGAGTCCGGCGTGCCGGACGCCGCGGCGGCCGCGGTCCTCGTTAACCCATGGCTCGTCGCCCGGACCGGCGTTCGCCTCATCGCCTGTCCCGCACCGGTTGCAGTGACCGAACAGCAGGCGGACCGGTAGGGAGACGGCTGTGATCAAGCTGGGTGTCTGCGGCGCCACGGGGCGTATGGGCACTGAAGCCTGCCGAGCCATCGACGCCGACCCGGACACCGAGATGGTAGCCGCGATCGGCTCATCGGGCTCAGTCGACGAGTTCGTCGAGGCCGGTGCCGAAGTGGTGGTGGACCTCACCGTGGCCGAAGCGGTGCGGTCCAACGCCGCCGCCGTGGCCGCGGCCGGCATTCACGCCGTGATCGGCACATCCGGCCTCGACGCCGACGACATCGCCGATCTGCGCTCAGCCTTCGGGAGCAGCCACTGCGTGGTCGCGCCGAACTTCGCGATCGGTGCGGTGCTGATGACCCGGTTCGCGGCTCTGGCCGCGCCCTACTTCGACACCGCCGAGGTGATCGAACTTCACCACGACCGCAAGGTGGACGCACCGTCGGGCACGGCCATGGCCACCGTCGAGGCCATGGCCGAGGCATCGGCCGACTGGGCACCCGACCCCACGGTCTCAGAGAGCCTCCCTGGTGCCCGTGGTGGGCGCGGTCCCGGCGGCATCCCGGTGCACGCGGTGCGCCTCAAGGGTCTGGTCGCTCATCAGCAGGTGATGCTGGGCGGACCCGGTGAGACCCTCACCATCCGCCACGACACCATCGACCGGTCGGCGTTCATGCCGGGCATGCTGCTGGCGGTGAAGCGGGTGGTGACGCTCGGCCCCGGCGTGACCGTAGGCCTCGGCGAGGTTCTGGGCATCTAGGGCCGGTGCGGCGGCGGGTCGCATAGATGGGGGTGCTGGTGGCCCTCCCTCGGCAAGGTTCCGGGGATCCAAAGCCTGTGGACCCAGCGCCGGTGCGGGGCGTCTGAGTGCGCCGGTTGGCGTCTGTGGGGTGGATCGCCTCGCACATCTTCGCGCTGGCGATGGTGGTGCTGATGGTCAACCTCGGGTTCTGGCAGCTGCGCCGGCTCGACGACCGCCGCGCCTCCAACGACGAGATCGCGGCGGCCATGGCCCAGGACCCCGTCGACATAGCCGCACACCTCGATCTGCTGGGCCCGCCCCCCGAATACACCCAGGTGGCCGCGGCCGGCGCCTACCTGGCCGACGCCGAGGTGCGGATCGGCAACCGCAGCAGCGGGGGTCAGCCCGGCTTCTGGCTGGCGACGCCATTGCGACTCCACGACGGACGGGCGGTGGCGGTGGTGCGCGGCTGGGTGCCCCGGCGCAGCCTGATCCAGCCCGACGACCGCACCACGGCCCCGCCAGCGGGCGAGGTGACGGTGGTCGGACTCGCCTTCGACAGCCTCGACGGCGGCAAGGTCGCGCAGACCGCGGCCACCGAGACGCCGGAGATCTCCCGCATGGACCTAGACCGCTTCTCCGAAGTGTCGGGCATCGACGTGGAGGACGTCTGGATCAGGCTGCGTCTCCAGTTGCCGGCCCAGACCGGCGGCCTGCCGGAACCGGTGCCGGATCCCGACCTCGGCGAGGGGCCGCACCTGTCCTACGCCTTCCAATGGTTCTTCTTCTCCGCCGGGGCGGTGGTGGTGTACGCCCTGATCCTGCGCCGAGCCGTCGCAGCACGCGATCAGCCGACGCCCTCTTGAACCTCACCCCCGCGGCGCGAACTACAGTTGGAGGCCATGGCTCGATTCGGACGTGTGCTCACCGCGATGGTCACCCCGTTCCGCGAGGACGGATCGCTCGACCTAGACGGCGCGGCCCGCCTCGCCCGATGGCTGGTGGCCAACGGCAACGAGGGCCTGGTGGTGGCCGGCACCACCGGCGAGAGCCCGACCCTCACCCACACCGAGCAGGCCGATCTGGTGGCTGCGGTGTCCGAATCGGTCGACGTGCCGGTGGTGGCCGGCGCCGGCAGCAACGACACCCGCGCCGCCATCGACCTCACCGAGCGCTGCACCGAAGCAGGCGCCGACGGGATCCTGCATGTGGCCGGCTACTACAACCGGCCGTCGCAGGCCGGGCTCGACTCGCATTTCCGACACTGCGCGGCCGCCACGGGCCTGCCGGTAATCATCTACGACATACCGGGGCGCACCGGCCGCAAGGTCGCCACCGAGACCCTGGTCCGGCTGGCCCACGAGGTCCCCAACATCGTGGGGCTCAAAGACGCGGCCGGATCGCCCGCCGACACGGCCCGTCTGCTGGAGATGGCGCCGGAGGGTTTCGAGGTGTACTCGGGTGACGACGCGCTCACGCTGCCGCTGATGTCGATCGGCGCGGTGGGCGTCATCGGGGTGGCCACTCACTGGGTCAGCCGCCAGACGGTGGCCATGTTCGACGCCTTCGAGGCCGGCCGTACCGCGGAGGCGGCTGCGATCAACCGCCGCCTGCTCGATTCCTACGACTTCGAGACCGGCGACTCCGCCCCGAACCCGGTGCCCACCAAGTGCATGCTGCGGGTGCTGGGGCTTCCCGCCGGTCCGTGCCGCCTGCCCATGGGACCGGAGCCGCCCGAACTCGAGGATCGTGCCCGGGCGGTGCTGGCCGCGCTGCGTGGATCCGATCCCGGTCTGCGGCGCACGCCCGACACGGTCGACACGACAGATGAGGTGCTCGCGGAGCGGACGCCTGTCGGTACCGGCTGACGGCAGCTGTGGCTGCACCGGTCGCGGTCACCTTCCTGGGCGGCCTGGGAGAGATCGGCCGGAACTGCGCGGTCCTTGAGACCGCCGGACGCCGGGTGCTGCTCGACTGCGGCCGGATGTTCGCAGGCGACGACCTGCCGGGCGTCGACTCGGTTCTGCCCGACTTCGAATGGCTGATCGACAGCGGGGGAGTGGAGGCGTGCATGGCCACCCACGCCCACGAGGATCACATAGGCGCGCTGCCGCATCTGCTCGAACACCTGTCGTTCCCTGTCTACGGATCAGCGTTCACGCTCGGCCTGGTGCGCCACAAGCTCGCGGAGGCGGGCCTGCTTGATCGGGCGGAGCTGCGCGAGGTGCGTGACGGCGACTGCTTCAACGCGGGACCGTTCCAGTGCGAGGTCATGCCGGTGACCCACTCGGTGCCGGGCGGGCTGATCACCGCCTTCTCCACTCCGCAGGGAGTGATCCTGCATTCCAGCGACTTCAAGCTCGACCTCACGCCGGTGGACGGCCGCCGCACGGCGCTGTCGCGCATCGGGGCGCTGTCCGACGAGCCGGGGGTGAGGCTGCTGCTGGCCGACTCCACCAACGCCGACGCGCCCGGCTCCTCCCGCTCGGAGCGCGATGTGGGCGACGTCCTCCACGACGTGATCGGCCATCAACAGGGTCGCCGGGTGATCGTGGGCGCTTTCGCCAGCCACATCCATCGCATCCAGCAGGTGATGGACGCAGCCGTGGCTACAGGGCGCATGGTGGCGACGCTGGGCCTGTCGATGCAGCGCAACGTGGGGCTGGCCCGTGAGTTGAACCTGCTGCGGGTGCCCGACCACGCCCTGCGTGACATCACCGAACTTGAGGGGCTCGACCCGGGGCAGGTGCTGGTCGTGTGTACCGGCTCACAGGGAGAGCCGCGGGCCGCGCTGACCCAGATGGCCGAGGGCGTCAGCAAGTGGGTGGAGATCGGGGCCGACGACACGGTGATATTCAGCTCGCATCCGATTCCGGGCAACGAGGTGGCCGTGGGGGCGCTGCGCAACGGGCTGGCGCGCCGCGGGGCGCGGGTGCTGCACACCGGCAACCTTGATGTGCACACCTCCGGCCACGGCAAGCAGCAGGAACTCAAGGTGCTGCACTCGGTGGCGTCGCCGGAGTGGTTCGTGCCCGTTCACGGCGAGTTCGAGCACCTCGTGGCCCACGCCGGGTTGGCCCGCGACATGGGCATGCCGCAGGACAGGGTGGTGTTGTGCTGCGACGGCGACCGCATCGAGTTGACCGACGACGGGCTGCGCTTGGTGGGATCGGTCGGCGGGGACCATGTTTATGTGGACGGAACAGTCGGCGACCTGGGTTCGGCCGTCCTCGACGAGCGGCGCAAGCTGGGCGCCGACGGTTTCGTGACGGTGGCGGTGTGCGTCGACTTGACCCGGGGGGTGCTGGTGTCGAGTCCCCAGGTCGTGTCGAGGGGATGGGTCGAGCAGCCTGCGCTGGCCGGCCATGAGGCCGCGATCGTGGACGCGGTCACGGCTGCGGCAGAGCGCGCTCTGGCCGGAGGCGAACGTGACGTGGAGACCCTGGAGGATCTGGTGATGCGAACCGCCCGCCGCACATCCCGCGACCGCACCCGTCGCCGCCCGGTGATAGTGCCGGTATTGACCGAAGCCTGAACCCCCCGGCAGCCCCCACTGTTCGGCTTCGGGTGGTTCGCCGATTGATCTGCGCGGCGGTCGCGCCGCCAAGGGTGGCCCCGAGAAGGCGGTTTGCTCGGCTTCGGGTGGTTCACGGGGCGCTGCGGCGTCACTGGTAGCGTCACAATTCATGGCGAACAAGGACGCCAAGCCGGCTGCCGGCACGCCGAAGGAGCCGTCTAAGGCCAAGCGAGCATCGAGTCGCGGCTCTGCCGCGGTGGGCTCGGTGGTTCGCCGGCACCGTCGAGACATCTGGGGACTGGCCGCCATCGTGGCCGGCCTGCTGGTGGCCGGAAGTGTCTGGTTCTCCGCCGCCGGCCCGGTGGGCGAGCAAGTGGACCGGGTTCTGGCGGCCACATTCGGGCTGGTGCGCATGGCGCTGCCGGTGGGGCTGGTGGCGCTCGGCGCGGCCGCCGTCGGGGGCGGACGGCGCGGCGATCCCGCGCCGAGTGCCGCTGACGCCGACGGCGACACCGGCGGCGAGCAGAAGGCGAGCCCGGACCCGGTCGGGGCGACCGACTCCGCCGCCAGGATGGCGTTGGGTGGCGTGCTGTTGCTGGTGTCGTCCACAGGCCTGCTTCATCTGGCCAGGGACCGGCCCGGCCTGCGCGACGGCATCGACGAGATCGGCGCGGCCGGCGGTGCGCTGGGGGTCGGCCTGGGCGGCTTCCTGCACGCCTGGACCGCGCTGTGGGGATCGGTGCTGCTGCTGCTGTTCGTCGGGCTGATCGGTCTCATCTTCGTCACGCAGATGACGGTGCGGTCCGCATCGGCGCGGCTGCTGGACGCGCTGCGGCCCGTGGCCCGCTTGCTGCGCCGTGGCGTGGTGAACCTCTTCAGCGACATCAAGGATGCTCCGCCCCAGGCCCCCGCCCCCCAACCGACGAGACTGCCTGAGAGCCGGCCGACGGGCGCCGCGGAGATCCCGAGCAGGCCCGATAGCGAGGGGGCACCACCGCCGCCGGATACCGCTCCCGCCGTGCTCGCCAAGGACTCACCGTCGGCGCTGGAACCGCCGCCGGCAGGCAAGGCCCGGGGCTTGCCAGGCGGCGGAAACAAGCAAGGCCGGCGTTCCAAGTGGAAGCTCCCGCCCATCAAGATGCTGGCGGAGACGCCGTCGCGGGCGATCGACAAAGCCGAGGTCGCCGAACGGGGTCAGCTGCTGCAGGTCACCCTGGATCGCTTCGATGTGCGCACCATGCTGCTGGAACCCGTGGTGGGACCCACCGTCACCCGCTTCGTGCTGGAGCTGGACGAAGGCGTGCGGGTGTCGAAGCTGGAGAGTCTGCGAAAAGACATCGCTTTGGCCATGGCGTCGCCCGACATCCGCATCCTGTCGCCCATACCGGGCCGGCGGGCCATCGGGGTGGAGGTTCCCAACCTCGACCGCCAGATCGTTCGCCTCGGCGATGTGCTGCGCACAGACGAAGCCGCCGACGCCACCCATCCGATGGAGGCGGCCATCGGCCGAGACATCAACGGTCACACCGTCATGTTGAACCTGGCCGACACTCCGCACCTGCTGATCGCGGGGGCCACCGGCGCCGGCAAGTCGTCGTGTCTCAACTCGCTGATCACTTCGATACTGATGCGCTCCACTCCCGACGACGTACGCATGATCCTCATCGACCCCAAGAGGGTCGAGATGGGCCAGTACGACCGTGTCCCGCATCTGCTGACCGCACCGGTCACCGATCCCCGCAAGGCGGCCAACGCGCTGAGCTGGACGGTGCGTGAGATGGAGCGCCGCTACGACCTGCTCCACGAGACCAGCTTCCGCGACATCGCCGGCTACAACGCAGCCGTGGAAGCCGACACGCTCGGCCCTCGTGTCGGGGTGAGGGATGCCGACGGCGAGCCGCCGCGGTATGGGCACCTGCCGTTCATTCTGGTGGTGGTGGACGAGCTCGCCGATCTGATGATGGTGGCCGCCCGTGACGTGGAGGAGTCCATCGCCCGCATCGCCCAGATGGCCCGCGCGGTGGGCATCCACCTGGTGATCGCCACGCAACGGCCGTCGGTGAACATCATCACCGGCGTGATCAAGGCCAACATCCCGGCCCGGCTCGCGTTCGCGGTGTCGAGCCTGACCGACTCGCGGGTGATACTCGATCAGCCCGGCGCTGAGCGGCTCGTCGGTCAGGGCGACATGCTGTGGCTGGGACCGGCCTCATCGACGCCTCATCGGATTCAGGGATGCTGGGTCACCGAGGACGAGGTCCGTTCGGTGGTGACCCACTGGGTGGATCAGGCCCCCGACTTCGACGACGATCCCTCGGTCTCCACCGAAGGCCCCTCCGGCGGTGAGCCCACCTCGGCGGTGGCTGGTGATCTGGGTGGTGCTCCGGGCACCTCGTCGAGCATTACTGACGCACCTCCCGCGCCCGAACCTGCCGACGACGGCGACGAGCTGCTTGAAGCTGCTATGAGGCTGGTGGTCGAGACGCAACTCGGCTCCACCTCGATGCTGCAGCGTCGGCTGCGAGTGGGCTTCGCCAGGGCGGGTCGCATCATGGATCTGCTGGAGCAGAACGGCGTCGTCGGGCCGTCCAGGGGCTCGAAGGCTCGCGATGTTCTCATCACCCCGGAGGAACTCGAAAGCCGCCAGACACCCTGATGCTGGTCGGCCTCGTTCTCTCCGTTGTCGGGCTGGTCGTGCTGGCGCTGGCCGCCGAGCAGTTCGTGCGGGGGGCCGCCCGGCTGGCGGTGGTGTTGCGGATAGCTCCCATCGTGGTGGGGGCGGTGGTGGTGGGGTTCGGCACCAGTGCGCCCGAGATGCTGGTGTCGGCGCTGGCCGCGGCCAACGGACGTCTCGACATCGGCGTCGGCAACATCGTCGGTTCCAACGTGGCCAACATCTCTCTGGTTCTGGGCGCGGCGTCGTTCGTGGCTGCCGTTCCGGTGAGCGCGAGCGTGGTGCGCCGGGACGCGGTCGTGTCGGTGGCCGCGGTGGTGCTGTTCGCGCTGCTCGTGCAGGACGACTTCGGGCGCATCGAGGGGCTGGTGCTGCTCGTTGCGTTGGCGGCTTGGTTCGTGCTGGTGCTGCGTGGGGCCCGCACCCGCGCCGGCGAAGCAGACTCCGAGGACCTGTCCGACATCGTGGGCGAGGATCCGCCCGCGCTCGGGGTCGAAAGCGTCCGCACGCTGGTGTCGCTCGCCCTGGTGGCCGGGTCGGCCTACGTCCTGGTCGAAGGCGCCGAGCGGGTTGCTGAAGCGCTCGACCTGTCGGGCGGCTTCGTCGGGTACACGCTGGTGGCGGTGGGCACATCGGCGCCCGAACTGGTCACAGCGGTGGTGGCCGCCCGCCAGCGTGAGACCGAGCTGCTCGTCGGCAACCTGCTGGGCAGCAACGTGTTCAACTCGCTGGCGGTGGGCGGACTGATCGCTCTGGTGGGGCCGGGTCCGGTCGGCGACGTGACCGTGCAGGCCCTGGGTTCGTTGATGATGGTGGTCATCTGCGCAGTGAGCTGGGTGGCCATGGCCATCGGTCGTCGGGTCACCCGCAGCGAGGGTGTGTTGCTGCTGGGTCTGTGGGTGGTGAGCATCGCACTGCTCGCCGGTTGACGGTGACCCGTCCCGGCTTCCTGCTGCGCGCTCTGGTCGCCGCGGCGATCCTGGCCACGGCCTGTGGGGCGGATCAGCCGCCCGCCGACACCGCGACTGTGCCCGACGTGCCGGCTCCGGTTGCCGACGCGACCGACACTCCGGCTGTGCCCGACGCGCCGGCTCCGGTTGCCGACGCGACCGACACTCCGGCTGTGGCCGACTCGCCGGCTCCGCTCGCAGAATCCGCCGAGACTGCGCCGCCGACTACGGTCGATCTCCCGGAGGCGTCGAACCCGCCGGAGCCTGAGGCCGGCGA
>JAJDZO010000309.1 GCA_022824605.1 Acidimicrobiia bacterium | reverse complement strand
AGTCGGTGCAGGATTGGCGGTCACTGTAAAGCCGGCATCATCGCCTTCAGTAATGCCGGAGCCGGCAGTGATGCTCACCTCCGGCGTGGACGGCGGCGGAACGCCCGCTTCAACGCACTCCAGCGCCTCACGGACTGGTTTCCAGCCAGACCACCGCTGCTCGCTCTGCCTCGCCTCGGCCGCCGTGTACGGCGTGAGTTGAGCGTCCTCGACATCGCCGAACGCAATCAGCACGCGCTTCCAGTTCCGCCCGTGATTTGGCGGCTCGGTCTCGTTCGCCTCGTAATACCGACGTACCAGGTTGAGCAGGCTGCCGGAAACGCAATCCGCCGGGACGGGCGTGGGATCATTGTCCTCGACAGCGACCGACGCGGTGTAGTTCGTGCTCGACACCGTGTAGCCGGAGCCTGCGACGACCGTCGCTGTCACCGAACCGTCGGCCTCGTCGGAGTTGTCGTCTGTGGTGCCAACGGTGAACTTGGCACTGCCTGAGTTTGGGATCGTGACTGTCTGGACGCCGTCCGTGACGCCGAAATCGCCTGAATGCGTGACGGTGACGCTCACGTCGAGATCAGCTGTCGGGGCCGGGCTCGCGGCAACGGTAAACGTGGCGTCGCCGCCTTCAGTCACGTCAGCGCCCCCGGCAATGCTGATCTCGTGCACAGACTGCTGTTGGGGTGTCTGCACATCGGGCAGGCCACTGACCTTCAGTTGGAACTTGCCCGCGCGGCCGCTGCGGTAGGTTGTCGCCTCAATCGTGTACCAGCCCGTGCTGAGCTGTCTGCGGATACGCGAGTTGTAGCCGTCTCCACCATCATCGTCCGAGGCCGCGTAGTCGCCCTGAACCACGCCCTGACCCTGACGCAAGTACAGATAGGTATCGATCGTCGAGATCAGATTGATCGTCACGCTACTCTGTTCGGCCACCGAGAAGCTGTAGAACCGGCTGTATCGACCTGAGCGCTGGCTGGAGGTGCAACTACTGTTCCATTCACCCTCAGTCATGCCGTCGGCTTTGAGCAGTTTGACACACGGATTCGATTGGTCGTCGTCGGCGACATTCACAGTGGCGGCATCGGCCGACGTGGAGACGCCATAACCCGCGCCGGTCTGAACCGTCGCCGTGATCAAGCCGTCCGCTTCGAAGGTGCTGTCATCAGTTGTGGTGAGCGTGATCGTTGCGTTGCCGGTAGTTGGAACGGTCACGCTGCGTTGGCCCGTCGCGACACCAAAGTCACCGGATTGGGCAATAACGATATCGACTCTAAGGTCGGCCAGCGGCACGGGATTCGCTGTCACCGTGAACGTTACATCGTCGCCTTCGCCCACATCGGGGCCGGAAATGATGCTGATGACTGGTGTGCCCGCTGGCGGGTCATCGTCCGCGACGGCCACGCTTCCCGTGTGCTTCGACGACGATACCGTGTATCCCGCTCGTGAGACGGCGGTTGCAGTGACCACTCCGTTTGGTTCATCAGCGCTGTCGTTGTTGGTAGCGACCTGCAGCGTGACGCTTCCGGTCGTCGGGACGATTACGGTCCTTGAGCCGACAACCACACCGAAATCTCCGCTCTGGGAGATCGTCACATCGACCGACAGCGGAGCAGCCGGCACCGGGTTGGCAGACACAGTGAAGGCAGCATTGGCGCCCTCGCCGACGTCAGCACCGGCGACGATGCTGATTTCAGGCACTTCATTGTCGGCTATCGCGACAGTCGCCGAACCCGCAGTCCCAGAGACGGTGTAACCAGCGCCCTGACTGATCGCTACACGGGCCGTGCCGCCAGCTTCGTCCTCGTTGTCGTCTGTGGTGGTCAACCGGAGCGTATACGTGCCGCCGTACACCCGAACAGAATCTATGCCGGTGTCCACCCCGTAACTGCCTGTTGCACTGACAGAGTACCACACGTCCAGGTAAGAGGACGGCGCGGGATTGGCGGTGATGGTGAAGCTGGCGTCAGTGCCCTCAGTGACATCGCCGCCAGCGGTGATCGATATCTCTGGCGCAGACAGCGAGTCACATTTGGCCTTCGCTTCGAGCGTACGTGTGGTGCGGTCCCAACGGCTGTTGTTGATGCGGCTCTGTATTGCCCTCGACTCCGAAACAGTCATGGCTGCTTCATTGGTGCTCTCACCAAGCGCGGCAAGCACTCGATTCCACCGTTTCACATGCGCAGCCGCGGAGAACTCGTCGCGCCAAGCCTGCACCTCCGCGACCGTTATGGCGTCGGACGGCAACTGGACCGTGCATGCTGGTGGCGGGTCGTCGTCGTCTTCGACCCTCACGGTCGCCGATCCCTGCGACGACGACACGGAATACCCGTCGCCGCCATTCACCGTTACAACGACACCACCGTCAGGCTCGTCCAACTCATCTCCCCAGGTGTCGACGGTGAACGTCAGACTGGCATTGGCTGGAATACTCACCGTCTTCGTACCAAGATCGCCGGCAGCCACATATTCGCCAGTCTGATCGACAGTGACCGACACCGGTACAACTGACGGTTGTGTCGGACTTGCAGTAATGGTGAAGCTGGCGGCGGAGCCCTCGGTGACGCCGTTGCCAGCGGTTACGCTGACCGTCGGACGCGCTCCGCCTTCGTCGTCGGATACCTCAACCCGCACACTATCGATCGCTTGCAGCACGGAGTATCCCGCGACGGCATGCGTGAGCGTAACGGTCTCGTGGTCGCTGTCACCGTCCTGCAATGCCTGCACAGTGACGGTTTGTGGGTTACTCCAGTTAGCGGAGGTGAACGACAAGACGCTGGGCGTGAAGGTGACGGACGATGCATCACTACTTGTCGGTGTGACTGTGGCGTCTGTGACGGGGTCGGTCACCAGCGTGACGTTGTAGGTAGTGGACCCTCCCTCGTTGACTTGCACGACGTGGTCGCTGATCGTGATGGCAGCGGTGTCGTCGTCATACAAATGAGCGATCAACGGATCGATGATGGCAGAGCCTGCGTCGGTGGTCACCTCGTGTTCGACCGTCAATCGGTCGTCAAACGCATCATCATCATCGACGCCCGTGATCGAGATCCACTGCGGCGTCTGCCAATTGCCGCCATCGCCGCCGGTGAACGCAACCGACAGCGGAGCCACGAGCCAACTGCCGAGTGACGAATTCGCGCTCTCCGCGGTCAGCGCCACCGTGACATCCTTACCCGGGTCTTCCGAGAAGAACAGACTGTAGTTACGCGCCGTGCCGCCCTCAACAACGTGCAACAGCGACGGTGCCATCGACGGTTCTGGAATCGCCTCGGGCTCGGAGTCCTCGCATTCCTCCCCGCTGTCGTCGTCGTATCCGTCGTCATCGTCATCCGTGCAGACGACTGGATGGGGAATCTCGATGACCATGTCGGCGCCGGTGTACCGACGTGTGCGTGGCACGTACGGATAGGAGCTAGGGGCTGATTCTAGGACATGGATCGTCACTGCCGATCGGCTGCTGAAGCCATCCACCGTTGTCGAGTGATACACTGTGTAGGTCTCGTCTACATGGTTTGAGTCAGCATCGGGCGTCAAGCCGAACCATTGGTATGAGTTCCAGTTGCCGTTCGGTCCGCCCGTAAAAGTCAGGCTTCTGTCTCGGCCGTGACCCCAATAGGAGACTCCATCGGGCGATTCACCTTCACGGATGACGACGACGTTCTGGCCTGCACCGGGATCGCGTTGCAGCTTGATGCCGTATCCGTACTGCCGGTTGGCCCCCGACTCGGGATCCCTCAACGTACGCCGGTACTGTGGATTCTCCCACAACACTCGATCGCTGTCGGGGTAGATCAGAATGCCACCGGGATCGTTGTCTTCGACATCGATGCTCAGTTCCACCCCGCGATAGCCAGTCAGACTGTGCGTGACAGTGACCGTGTTGTCGTCCGCATCCGCATCTTCAACAGCAGTGATAGTGACGGGCTGTCGCATGTAGTAGTGTCACTATCGAACGTCAGCGTCGATGGAGACGCAGTGAGCGACTCGGGCAGAGACGATGTCAGCGTCATGTTCACTTCACCGCCCGGATCATCAGCGAGGGCGACGAAGTAACTCTGTACCGCTTCGCCTTCGTTCATATGCTGATAGTCCGGATACACATACACGATCACTGACTTCGGGTCGCTGTCGATAATGCTGACCGGCACCGCGGCCTCGACAAAGCCGTCATACACATGATCGATGACGATATCTTCGTTGGCGGTGTCGGGATCGAGCGGCACTTGGAGCGTGACTGTTTGAGGCGTGCTCCAGTCCCCGCCAGCGCCGCCTGTAAAGGTCAACTGCTGTGGATGAGCGATCACCCGATCGTTGTGTTCCAGATCGATGGTGACGACTTGGCCGGGATCGGCGGCCAAGCGGACGGTATAACTGGGATCCTTCCCGTCGTAGGTAATGGCGTTGGCGATCTTCTCGGATTGCTGCTCGATGATCAATTCAGCATGCCAGGTGTCGAACACCTTGAGTGGCAGCGAATGGCCCGGGGTGAAGTGGTTTGCGTTATCCCAGTCGCTGTGGGTCGATTCCTGATAGCGATGCGTGATGAAACCGGTTTGCGTGAGAGAATCTAGATCATCGCGGGCTGTGACGGTGACGTACTGCGGATCGTCATAGTTCGAGCGATCGAAGTCGATGATCGCTGGACTGACGGTGACCGACTTAGGAACGGTGGACGACAGGTGCATCCGCAGGTAGTTGGTCGGTTGGCCAGACATACGGACGCTGTAGGTGAGCGAAGCGCCACGTTCGGTCACCTCAGGGTACTCCACACCGAACACAACTTTGTTAGCTACGCCGGGCTTCCCTTGAATGTCGCGAACGTGCACCAGCACCGGTGGCCCGACGAACGCCCCGGTGCTGTGGATGAAGTACAACGGCAGCAGCGTGTCATTGCCGTCGCTGTCTGGCGTCGCCAACACGGTCACCGTCTGGTACGTGTTCCAATTGCCCTGAGCACCCGCCGTGAACGTCACCGATGCGGGTGAGATGGTCAATCCAGCCAGCCCAGGCAGGGGATTGAGCGCATTGAGCGTGACGTCCTGTCCAGGGTCCGACGTGAGTCGAATCTGGTACGTGTGTTCGGATCCGGTGTTCCATGTGGGTTGCTCCCACATCTTGACCATCGGCTTCGAGACTTGCGAGAATGTGCCGTAGAAACCACCTGCGTCGTCGGGAAGCGGCGGTGCCTCTGACGCTTCGTCGTCTTCCACATAGACCTGCACGTCGATCTCCGCGATGCCAGCCGCGTGGCCTGATGCCGTGTGGGTCAGGCCGACAATCTCGTGTTCGGAGTCGGCGTCCTGCTTTGGTGTGATCGTCACCTGGCGCGGCGTGTTCCAGTTGCCGCTGCTGCCGCTGGTGAAGCTGAGCGTGGACGGCGAGACCGTGAACGCCGTGCTGTCTGGGTTGCCGATGGCGATGGTCAGCGTCTGGCCGGGATCAGTAGCGGGTCCGACCGTGTAACTGGCCGCTGAGCCTCCCTCGACCACGCGCAGCCGCGTCGCCGACACTTCCAGCCCGAGCACGTTCGCCGACGACAGAGCATCAACTGCCTGCACCCGCACTGCCGCCACCAGCGGCGCGACGACCATCGCCGCCGCGAGCACACACCACACCCTGCGCCGACGGGTCGCCGATCCTCGGGTCACAGACCTTGGGATGGAAACGGCGGAACTCCTCATGTTGGTCCTAACGCTCGTGCAGACGAGCCGTCCATCGGCCGGGGAGTAGGCACGCGCCAGAATATATGCCAGCCGTGCCCAGGTCGAATGCAGTTGTTGGCAGCTCGCCAAGAGGCTGCCCCGCTCGCGCAGATGGGCCGGCGGCTCGTGACGTCGGTGCCACAACTTGGCACACATGTGCCACCTCCAGCGGTGGATGATGGCGACGGAACCGCCGGCCGATGTCTGGCGAGGATGCTGAACAATGCGCGACCTGATGAACAAATGGTTCGAGCCCGTGCTCGACAGCGATGGCCGACGGATCCCGTTCAGGACCAGCCGGCCAGCGCTCGCGCTGTTCGCTGCGTCGCTGGCGTGCTACGGCGCGACGATCCTGCTACTCGTGCTCGAGTTGACCGATCATTTGGGATCGCCCTGGTGGCCAGTGACCTACTTGGCCGCACCGACGTTCGGCTCCAAGGCCCGCACCCGCCTACGCCAAGCAGTACAAACCTGACCGGCGGAACCGTCGCTCGGGCGGACCGCGTGATGGCTCAACTACTCTATTGAGTGAATGTGCTCAAGTCAGTAGATGGATTGCCGGCACCGGTCCTTTTGAGGAAGCACCACGGCGCTATGACGGCGCAGCCGGGCTGGCTCGGGCGGCGGAATCGTGGGCGGCCGCTTCGTAGACGGCTGCCGCGATTAGCGACTGCTGCTCGTCTCGGCGCTGCCGGTAGACATCGCGGCGGGCACCGTGTACGGCTGCGTTCTTGGGCTCGGCCGCGGCCGCGAGATCGACCAGATGACATGCCAGCGCAGTCTGACCGTCAGCTGTCAGCGCCTCGGCCCGGCGTGCCAGAGCCAGCGCCCCGCCGGCCAGATCAGCCAACTCCGAGGCCAACTCAGCGAAGCGTGCCGGTTTGAGGTTGCTCGGCACACCGTCGTACCAGCCGCCGTAGAGCCGCCACACGTTGCGCACCACGAACTCGGGCTCGTCGTAGGTGGGCGCCAGGTACGGCCGCTTGATCCGTTCCTGGTCGATGCGGGTCGCTTCAAGCACCTCGTCGAGCGTGGCGCCTGCGTTCATCAACTCGATGGTCAGCATCGTCAAGTCCTCCAGCACGGCCGCGGTGTCCTCAAGCACCCTGCGAATCCGTTCGCGGCCCTCGAACGGCAGACCGTGACCAGGCAGCAGCAGCTCAGGCCCGACCGCGGCGATGTCTCGCAGCGCAGCCGCCCATTCCAGCGGGTAGCGCTGCACCTTGGCCGGGTTGCCCGCGTTGGGGAAGTGCCACAGCATCAGGTCGCCGGTCACTGCCACCCGCCTCTGCGGGATCCAGGCCCACAGGTGGTCATCGGTCTCGGCGCGCACATGGCGCAACTCGATCTCCAGCCCACCGACATCGATGCCGATCCGATCCCGGAAGGTCACGTCGGGGTCGGGCAGCGCGAAGGCGAAGCCGTCGATGAGGCCGTCCGGGTTGGAGCGAGCGAACTGGCGCTCGTTGATGATCCGGTTGTAGCCGTCGGTCAGGCGGTAGCGGGCCATACGACCTGGAAGCGACTCGTGGGCGACCAGCGCCGGACGACGGCCGGCCCCACCGAACGCGCCGATCATATGGCCGGCGCCGCCCGCGTGGTCACGGTGGCCGTGCGTGAGCACCAGATGGCTGACCGGCGCGGCGACCTCCTCACTGACGCGGTCCGCGATCATCGGTGCGAGTTCGGGGATCCCCGAGTCGAACACGACGCTCGCCTCCTCGGTCTGCACGACATGCACATGAGCGAAAGCCGCCACCATGAAGACGTCGTCGCGCAGCCGGTGCGTGTCGCCGAGACCGTCGCTGGGCAGCGACAATCCGAACGGGCGACCGTCGGGCTCATGCGTGAGGTTGTGGTCGATTCCCTCTGAGGACTTGGCCAGAATGTCGCTGCTCATCACCGCATCATTGCCGCTGCAAACAGACTACGTGGCGCCGCCGTGATCATCTGCACCATGAGCATCAGAAGCAGCGCCGGCAAGAACCAACGCCCGAACCTCAATATCTGACCGGCCTCGGCTCAGGCGGATTCAACGTGCCTATCGAAGTCAAGAAGGACTCCCATCGGGACTTGTGGACGGCCATGCACGACCAGCTCATCGCCAGGTACACCACCGACCCCGAGACGCACGGCTTCGGGATCTACGTCGTCTTGTGGTTCGGCTGCAACAGCAAACCCCCGACCCGACACCCCAGCGGCGCGCGCCCCGAAAATCCCGACGAGATGAGGCGTCTGCTCGAGGAGTGCTTGACCCCCGCCGAGGCACGCAAGATCGCGGCAGTGGTCATCGAGGTCAGCGGCCCGATCAAGGACGCGGGCTGGTAGCGCAGCGAACGAGTGGCTCCTCCGCTGGCCAGTGCGGAGATGGCCTCCTAGCCGGGTGTCAAGCGACCACGCGGCGGATACGAACCACCCACGAACTCGCCCCAGCACTGATAGTAGAGCCGGTCGGAGTGCACTGCGCATGTGATGCCGTACGAATTGCTCCAAGCAGACCCGCCGGAAGAGAGCGCAACGAAGGACCCCTCGGGCGCATCGGTCTCGCCATATAAGTCGGACCCCCAACAAGTGACTGTGCCGTCGGGGCGGAGTCCGCATGTGTGATACGGTCCGGCTGACAGTTGGATAAACGTCCCCCTGGGCGCATCGGTCTGGCCGAAGAAGTTTGATCCCCAACAAGTGACTGTGCCGTCGGGGCGGAGTCCGCACCCGTGATCGTCACCGATGCTAACGGCGGTGAAGCGCGTCCGAACGGGATACCCCCTAACCGGAGGATAGACGGTGCCGTCGCCCTCGGCGCCCCAGCATACGAGGAAACCGTTCGTACGCAGCCCGCATGTATGCGCCATACCCGCTGTGATGGAGGTGAACGTCCCATCAGGCACGTCCGACTGGCCGTGGACGTTGGTTCCCCAGCAGAGCACGGTTCCGTTGAGATTGGCATCGGCGTGGACGCGCAGACCGCACGAATGCCATCCACCCAGCGCGACAGCGGAGAACGTCACCTCAGGCGCGGAAGGCGCGCCGGTTGCTTGCGCATCGTCGTCATAGCCCCAGCAAGTCACGGATCCGTCAGTGCGGAGCCCGCACGAATGCCATCCACCTGACGCGACAGCACTGAAGAGACCCTCCGGCGCATCGCGTTGGCCGGTGGAGTTTGATCCCCAGCACGTGATTGAACCCAGACCGAGCAAGTAGCACCAGTGATTCGAACCTACGGCGATGTCCAAGATGCGTTTCTCCAGCGCGCGGGCGAGGAAGGTCGCCATCTCCGCGCGGGTGACCGAGCGCTTGGGGCAATACCCGTCTTCGCTGCATCCGTGAGTGATTCCCGCAATGGCCAAGGCGTCGATGTCAGCCTCATGGACACTGCCTGAAGTGTCGGCGAACCATCCAGAGTCAGCTGACGGCAGATTAAATGCCCGTACCAGAAAAGAGGCCATCTGCCCACGGCTCACCGGCTCTTCGGGACAGAAACTCAGCGGTTCGCTCTGGCAGCCCAACGTGATCTCAAGATCGGCCAGACGCTCCATGTAACGAGCCCGCCACTCGCTGGCGTCTACATCGGCGAACCTCGTCGACCCGGCGGCGGGCAGCTCCTCGTCGCCGAGGGCGCGAATGAGCCAGACAGCCATGTCGGATCGCTTGATCGCGTCGCCGGGGCAGAACACTCCATCCCCGCAGAGCGTGCCCTCGAAAACACCCCTCGTCGCCAACGCGTCGATCGCCGGCTGGTGGACACCCTCGCCGACGTCCGACAGGCCACCCTGTTGGGCTCCAGCAACCGGACCCAAAGCCGCCGCGAGGACCACGGCCGCTGAGGCCGCAGCCAGAAGGGTTACGACAGGGCGCCTACCCCCCGCCCCTCGGATATTGAGATGTGTAGAGCCTTTACGCCTCATGTCAAAATCCCCTCATTGAATTCTGATAGTGCACGACTGTAGATAACACACTCCAAATCGTCAAATCGCAATAGCGGTGACGATGGAACATGCTTGTGCAACCTACAGGGACACAACACTACGAGACGAGCAGCAGCCACGAAGACTGTCGCTCGGGCGTGCTAGTCGTTGTCGATTATTTCGAGGGTGTGAGTGTTGGTTTCTCCGACGGTGTAGCCGTCGCCGTCTAGCAGTCGCACCACGACCGTCTCGGGCGGCTCGGCTGCGCTGTCGTCGTCGATCTTGATCGCGATCGACGTTTCGGACGTGCCCCGCACGACTAGGAAGGCGCCGATCATCGGCTCGTAATCGGTCCCCGGCGACGCCGAGCCTTCAACGGTGTAGAACGCCACCAACATCGATTCGGGCAATGGGCTCAAACCAATTACCACATTGTGAGTGCCCACCGATTCGGACGCGCTGGCTGTATCGCTCTCGAAGGTCACCGCGGGCACGCCGTATCGCACAGTCGTAGTCGGAGGGGGCTTGACAGGCGGGTTGACGATCGGAGGGGGTTCGACGACCGGCTCGGGTGCGACGCTGGCGATTGTGAGCGGACCGGCAGCATCGACCCCGGCGGCGACGCCACCCGACAAGCCCACGGCGACGACCGTGCCGAGGCCTACGTCCACGGTCTCGTCGGCCTCAGGATGGACGCGGTCGGCCGTCGCGGCCACAGTGACGGTGGCCGTTTGGGCGCCCACACCGAACACGGCTCGGGGGTCGTCGCCGTCCAAGCCCGTGCAGGTCACGGCGGTGCCGCTGCAGGTCACGGTGTAGTCGCTGCCTCGCCCGGCGGTACCGGCGAAGGTGATCGGCACCGTGACCGATTCGCCCGCAGCAAGGACCCGGCCCAGACTCACGGAGAAGTCGCTCGTCGATCCCTCATCGACAGCACCGGTGCCGTGCGCAGTCAGCCTCACCGTGGTCGGTTCGTCGTCTTTGACCGCCACCGAGGCGCCAGAGGCGATCAAGCTGACCTGATAGCCCACGCCGGTGAGGATCATCACATCGACCCGGCCGTCACGGTCGTCGAAGGCGTCGTCCAACGTCGCCACGCTGAACGAGGCCGAGGTCTCGCCGGCACCAACAGTGACAGCCGGACTCCTGACCCCCCGCTCAAAGCGGGACACGAGCGTGTCGCCGCTGACGAGCAGGTCGAGCTCCAAGTCGCGCCACGGCGCCGGACTCACATGGACGGTGAAGTTCGCAGCGCCGCCCTCCACCACATCGGAGCCGGCTGTGATCGATGCCGTCGGCACGGGTGCCGTCTTGAACACCGGCGACAGCGCGTAGAGGCTCCGCGGTGTGGCCGCATCCGCCCGATGGCCGCTGCCGATCGGGTTGGTACTGGAGTCCAGGTGGCTCACGCCCGCGGCGGCCGAGCCGAATCCGCTCGTCCAGTACCCCTCAGACTCGACGGCGACCAGATCACCGTGCTCGTCTCGGGGCCTCGCCACCGCATCGCTGATCCACCTGCCGGTGAGGAACTGCCGATAGCTGCCGGCCACGCGGTCTCGTATGGAGTGTCGCCCACCGAGCCAGTAGACATCGATGAACCCGGCCAGATCGATGCCGTTGTGAGCGACCATCTCCACCGTTGGCGTGTCGCCCAGCGCCTTGAAGAACCCCGCGTACGCCACGATGTCGGGATGGCCGTGCGCAGCGAGGCTCCGCACGAACGCGTCGTAGTCGCCGATCTCGCCGGAAGTGGCGTCACGTTCGTCGCTGGTGACGAACAGCAACCGGAACTCCGAGCCGGGCAAACTGAAGTTCGGCCTGAGACTCGAGTCGTAGGGAACCGTGATGTCGCCGGTCTCGTCGTCGGTGATCGCGAAGCTGATCGGCCCGCCTTCAAGCGCAGTGATGTCGACACCGGTCGGCTCTGCTTCGGCGCCGTATTGGATGGTCACCCAAGGCTGGGTCCGCTTCGAGTTGTCGTGAGGATCGAAGCGCAGGACGGCCCGTGACGCTCCCGCACCGAACCGAACAGCCGGATTCTGAGCGCTGTGAACGCCATCGGTGAGCAGCCTCACCCCCCGGTGAGCGCCGTGCAGTCCGAAGGTGTAGTCGCTGGACACGGACGCGCCGGTCACGGCGATAGGCACGGTGACAACCTCACCGCCGGACAGGCTGCGGCTCAGCTCAATGGCCACGTCCTTGGTGCCGGTGGCCTCGTCCACATCCTCGGGGGTTGCCGTCATCGTGACCGTGACCGTTCGAGACTCCACCGTGAACACCGGAGACATGACGTAGTAGCGGTGTCCGAAGCGTCGGGTGCGTGCCTCGTCGTCGATGTCCTCGATGGTGCCGGAGGTGAGCGGGTTGGAACCGTCCCGATGGTTGTTCCACGCCGTTGTCACCAAGCGAACGCCGTCGCTGTCAGCGCCGTTGCCGAGGGGACTCCAGGGGTCGGCAGTGCCCACCGTGGTCGATCCGGTCCACACCCGGATCCAGGACGACAGCCTGGTGCCGTCCTCGGTGGTCGCATCACCTGAGTAGTTGTCCCACGCTCCGTCGTAGAGGTCGGCGTAGTCGTCGGCGACCCTGGCTCCTTGCAGCCAATGGACCGGCTCTCCGGGGCCTTCGACCGCGGGATGGGTACCGGTGTTGTCACGGGCGGCGACCGTGCTGGTGCTTCCCAGCACCCGCATCAGCCCGGCATAGGGCCTGAGGCCGGCAAGACCCCGGCGGGCGACAGCGCCCTGCGCCAGGCGGTTGTAGAAGTCGATGTCGGCCGAACTCGGCGCGACGCCTCTCGAGGTGACGAACAGCAGCCGGAAGTCCTCTCCCGCACCGACGCCGTCGGGGCGCAACGGCGAGTCCAGCGGCACCGTCAGCGGACCGGTTTCGTCATCGGTGATGGCGAAGACGACGGGCATGTGCGCCGGATCGACGGCGACCTCGTCCTTGTCGCCGTGCGGGGCGCGGTTGCCCCACCCGAACATGACCGCGACGACCGGCTGGCTGCGGTGTTCGTTGTCGGCACCAGTGAAGCGCAGCACCGCACGGCGTGCCCCCGCAGCGAAACTCAGCACCGGGTTCTGAGCCCGGCGGCGGCCCGGACCGGCCACGAACACCGTGCCGGAGTCAGACGACGAGTGCAGTTCCACGCTGTAGGCGACGCCCGGGGCGGCGCCGCGCAACGCGAGCGGAACGTTGACCGTGGCGTTGCTGCTCACAGCTCGGTCGAGCACGACCGCCACGTCCTTAGTGCCCCCGTTCTCGGCGAGATCATCCGGGGTCGACGTCATCGTCACGGTGATCGGCGTGGTGGAGGCCTGCGCGGGGGCCGTGGGAACGACCACTGCGAGCGTCGCGATCAGCGACGTTGCCGCCACCACCGCCGCCGAGCACCTCCGACGAAGTACCTGCACGGGGTCGCGCCAGTCCAGCAGAATTCCAATAGCAAACAACATGTCGACGACACTAGAACAACCTGCGACGACAACGCAATAGGCCGATCTTGCGCTGCCGAGTCGGCCGGCATCAGAGGGCGGGATGCGTCACATGCCCGCCGTGCGGGTCCGCTGATGTCAGCGAGATGAAGCGGCCTCCGCGGCCGGCTCGTCGACGGGAGCCAGCCTCTCGGGGGCGGACACGCCGAGGATGTCGAGCGCGACCGCCAGTCCGGTGCGGGCGGCCTCCACCAGCCACAGGCGGGCCTGACGGAGGTTCTCATCGGTTTCGCTGCTCAGGATCGGGCAGTCGTGCCAGAAGCGGTGGAACGTGGCCGCGTGGTTCCGTGCCCATGCCGTGATCTGATGGGGCGCTCGGGCCTGCATCGCGCTCAGCGTGATGTCGGGCAGGTCGGCCAGCGTCCGCAGCACATCGAGCTCTCGCTCGCCGCACAGCACCGAGAGGTCCGCCTCCGCCAGCGGTACACGCTCCACGCCGCGGGCCGCGGCCTGCCGCCCGAGCGAACGGATCCGGGCATGGGCGTACTGCAGGTAGTAGACGGGATTCTCGCTGGACTGCGCCGAGAGTGCGTCCAGGTCGATGGACAGGGTGGTGTCGATCGACTGGAGCAGGTAGACGAGCCTGGTTATGTCGGCGCCCACCGAGTCGAGCAGATCCGACATCAGCACCATTCCGCCGGAGCGTTTGCCCATGCGGACCGATTCGCCGCCCCGGCGCAGGTTGACGACCTGACCCACCCGAGCCTCATAGGCGTCGATGTCGAGGCCGAGTGCCGCCAGCGCGGCCCGCATACGGGGCACATAGCTGTGGTGGTCGGCCCCCAACACGTCGATCACCGTGTCGCCGCGCCCGAACTTCTCGTGGTGGTAGGCGATGTCGGGAAGGAAATAGGTGGGCTCGCCGTTGCTCTTGACCACCACCCGGTCCTCAGCGTCGCCGAAGTCGCTGGAGCGCAACAGCAGCGCGCCGTCGAGCTTGTAGACCACACCGCGGCGGTGAAGCTCCTCCAAGATGTCGTCCATCGCGCCGCGGGCCACCAGCTCGGCCTCGCTGGTGTAAAGGTCGAAGGTGACGCCCATCGCGTCGAGGGTCTCGGTCTGATCATGCCGGGCCCGCCGCAGCCCCCACTGGCGCACATCGGCATCGGCGGGCATCTCCGCGGCCCACTCGGCGATGTAGTCGCCTCGGTATCCCCCGCTTTCGGAGCTGTCACTGTCGGAGCGAGCCTGCTCCAGCGAGGCGGCGAACCGGTCGATCTGACCACCCCGGTCGTTCACGTAGAACTCTCGCAGCACCCGGTAGCCGCCCCGCTCCAGCAGCCTGCACACCGCGTCGCCGTAGACGGCCCAGCGGCCGTGGCCTGCGTGCAGCGGTCCCGTGGGGTTGGCCGACACGAACTCCACGCTCACGGTGCGCCCCGCGCCCACATCGCTGCGGGCGTAGCCGTCCGAGGTGGCCGAGACCACCTCGGTGAGCACCTCGTGCAGCCAGCTCGGAGCGAGCCGGAAGTTCACGAATCCCGGTCCGGCCACCTCGACCGCCTCCACATGGGCCGGCGGATCCGCCCGCATGCTCGCCGCGATCTGCTCGGCGAGTCGGCGGGGTGCCGTGCCGGCCGACGAGGCACAGGTGAGCGCCGCATTGGAGGACCAGTCGCCGAGAGAGGCGCGGCGCGGCCGCTCCACCGAGAACTCCGCAGCCTCCGAAACGCCGGCTTCTCGCAGTGCAGCACCGACGCCGGCTCGGAGCCGATCACGCATCGTCATGAGCGCAGAATCCTACAGCCGCTTCGCCGCCGCCCCGAAGCAGCGACGCCCTGTCCGGCGGGGCTAGACGACCCGCAGCTTGAAGGTCTTGCCCCCACACGACGGATTGAAGCAGCGGCGCATCACGCTTCCTGCCCAGAACTCGTCAAGCGCCCCGATCTGGCGCTGTGACTTGTTGAAACGCGCCGGCTCACCACAGTCGACGCACTCGTAAACGCCCTTCGTCTGGACCTTCTCGCCCGTGCTGATGGTCGAAACCATCGTCGCCCCCTTCGTGCTGCAAAGTTCGCGGCGGCAGGCTACCGGAGCCCTCCCCACCCCGAGCGGGCGGCTCCCATTCCCCACAATTTCGGGAACCGCACTACGGTTCGTTCACCACAAGAGGGGCAAGCGACCATGCGCCGGAGTTGATGTGAGAATCGGGATCTCGCCGTTCGCCACTACACGCGAGACGGCGCTCGAACTGAGCCGGATGGCGGTGGAAGGCGGGCTCGACACGCTGTGGCTGGGCGACGGCTACCTGACCAACCCGGACTTCACAGGCTGGGCCGGCGGGATGGAGAGCCTCACCGAGCTGGCCTGGCTGGCCGGACGCTGCCCTGCCGCCCGCACCGGCATCACCGCGGCTGTTCTGACGCTGCGCGACCCGGCTTGGCTGGCCAAGCAGGCCAACACCCTGCACCGGCTGGCCGGCGGCGGGTTCGTGCTGGTCGTCACGCCCGGCTTCTGGCCCCACGACCTCGATGCCCGAGGCATCGCCTTCAACCGCCGCGGCGCGGTGTTCGAGACCCGCCTCGATGAACTGCGCGGCCTGCTCGCCGACGACGGACTCTCGCCCGGGCCCCCCGACGATGGACCACCGGCGCTGTGGTTGGCCGGAGGAGCCGCCACCATGGCCCGGGCCGCGGCCCGAGGACTGCCCTTCCAGTCGTCACGGACCACACCCGACGATCTCGCCGCGGTCGCCCGACGCTACTTCGACGCGGGCGGGACGTTCCTCGCCCACCGGACCCGGCTCGAATACGGCTCCCACGGCGTGACCGGCAACGTGGTCGACTGGAAGGCCAACACCGGCTCGGTGGACCAGCTCGTCGACACTGTCGGCCGCTACGCCGCGCTCGGCGTGCAAGACCTCTCGGTCATTCCCGGCCAGGACGACGCCACCTCGCTGCGAACCGTGGAGATCCTCGCCGCGGAAGTGGTGCCCCAGCTTTGAGGCGACCGGTGTCAGCGCTCGCCGGGAACGGCGCTCGTGGCCTCGTGGGTGGTCGTCATCACGCTGCGGAGCCCGAGACCCATCACCACCCGGTTGATGTAGGCGTAGTAGGCGACCATGTTGTTGAGATCGAGAATGTCGAGATCGCTGAGCCCGTGCTCACGCAGCCGGCCCACATCGTGGTGGGTGACCGCGGCGGGCGCGGTGGTGAGCTTGGCCGCGTAACCGCAGATGGCGTCGAAGCGGGCCTCGCCGGTGCGCACATCAGCCGGATCGGCGTCGATCGAGTCCAGCACCGCGGAGGCCAGACCCAGCGATTCGAGCTTGAGCCGCAGCCCCGAGGCGCAGTGGTCGGTGCCGTTGAGCCGAGACGTCACCAGCGCAGCGGCCTGCCGCTCGACGGCGGTGAGCTGCGACGGGCAGTTCTCGACCGTGCGGTAGAGCCGCAGCCGCTCCTCCACGATCGCCGGATAGAGGCTGCCGAGCATCGTGAACTCGGCCGGCTCCCCCAGCACGGCCGCCTGCCAGTCATAGGCGTCGCGCAGAGCTCCCTCGGCGTCGGCCCACTCAACGGTGTCGATCCAGGCCACGGCCCCGATAGTAGGCCCCAGCCGTGAGTCACGGCACCAGTCCGGTGGGCGAGGCTTCTCCTGCAGGCCACACCGCGGCTGCGGCCGGCAACGATCCGACAGCCGAGACTGTTCCCGCTACCGGCGTGTGGGTCTTCCCCGATGTTGCGGCCGCGGAGTTGGTCGCCTTGGCCCGCCATGTTGAGGATCTCGGGCTCGACGAGCTGTGGGTGGGGGACGAGGGACCCGCACGCGACCCGTTCGCGGTGCTGGCCGCGGCCGCGGTGGTAACCGACCGGATCCGGCTGGCCATCGGCGTCACCAATCCCTACGTGCGTCATCCCGGTGTGGCCGCAGCCGCCATGCTCACCATTCACGAACTCAGCGACGGCCGGGCCGTGCTCGGGGTCGGCGCCGGGGGCCACATGTCGCTATCGCCATTCGGCCTGGAGGCCGACCGGCCGCTCGAGCGTGTGCGCCAGTTTCTCGACATCGCGCACGCCGCGTCGACCGGAACGTCAGCGCCTGGCTACCACCCCTCCGATGTCGCCGTGTCCGCGGACTCTGCCGGATCGCCGATGCCGGTGTTCGTGGGCGCGCGCCGATCCGGGCTCAACCGGCTCGCGTCCGAGCGGGCCGACGGCGCGTTCGTGGCCGGGATGCCGCCGTTCCGTTACCCCGCCGTGATCGGGTGGGCCCGCTCGGTGCGACCGATCGATATCGCGCTGTACCCGAGCGTCGCCTTCACCGAGGAGGCGGTGGAGCGCCACCGACCCGAGATGATCTGGTCACTGCTGGATGCTTCGCCGCACACTCGGGACGAACTCGGGATCGACTCCGATGATGCGCAAGCGGCCGCCTCCGCGATCCGAGAAGGCGACCCCGAACCGGCCCGCCGGCTGATAGACGACACTGTGCTCCACCAACTGATGCTCGTCGGGGCGCCCCCGGTGGTGGGCAGGCGCCTGGCAGAACTCGTCCGCGAGCATCGGCCCGCCAGCGTCGGGCTGGCCCTGGTGCAGGACGATCTCCACGAGGGCGCATCCCACGCAGCCGAGGCGTTCGCCGCCATGACCGCCGAGCTTGGAGGGTGATCGATGGTCGGCGTGATCAACCATGTGCCCAACCCCGACCCCGAGACGGCGGTGAGGCTCGCTCAGGCGGCCGAAGGCGCCGGGGCGGCCTGGATCGGGGTGGCCGACGCCTTCTGGTGGCGTGACGTGTGGATGCTGCTCGGCGAAGTCGCCTCCGCCACCGAGCGCATCGAGATCGGCCCGGCCATGACCAACCCGTACATGCGCCACCGGTTCCACACCGCCGCCGCGCTGGCCACCCTTCAGGAGACGGCGCCCGGCCGTGTGTTCTGCGGCATCTCCGCCGGAGGCTCCGAAGTGACCGCGGCTGCCCACATCTCCCGGCACGACGCCGCCGCCATGGTCACGGACCTCGTGAACTTCCTGCGCGGTGTCGCCGACGACAACACACTCGACGCCGCTTCTGGACGCAGTCTCGACCTCGACCTCGGCGAAGTTCCGATCCTCGTAGCCGGTCGGGGCGACCAGATGCTGCGAACCGCAGGCGCGATGGCCGACCGGGTCCTGCTGTGGGCGATCCCCGCGTCGGATCTTGAGCGCTCAGCCTCGATCATCCGCGAGGGCGCCGCCGCACGATCCCACCCACCGGAGCTGATCTGGGCTCCGCTGGTGCGCCACCACGACGCCCCGGCGGCATCGATACAGCACGTCGCGGTCTACGCCTGCATCAACACCATCGCCGAGGTCCGGCGTCGGTGGGGGCTCGACAACGCCCGCCGCACCGCCGTGCGGGCTCAGCTCGTGCGGGGCGACCTGGCCGCCGCGGGCGCCCTCATCCCGTCGGCCGCGCTGGATGATCTGGTGTTCAACCAACCCGACCCGGCACCGATCGCGGCGGTCGCCCGCAGGCTCGGAGTGTCGTCGCTGGCAGTGCCCGGATTCGACCCGGCAACGGTGGCCGGCCACATCGCCTGGGCCGCTTCCGTCGAGGCTCTGCTGGCGTGATAGCCAAGAACCCCGCGCCCCTCAGGCAGGCTCCGGCGCGGCTGGAACGGCACCCTCTACCGAAGCGGCATCCATGACGTTGCAGAACCGCCAACGACACCCACTACGGAAGCGGCATCCATGACGTTGCAGAGCAAGGTGCAGGCGATCCTCGACACCGGTGTCCGCAACGGCGACGTTGCCGGGGCGGCGGCCCAGATCGTGAGCCGCGACGGGTGCCTGGCGGCGGCGGCCGCGGGGGTGCGATCAGCCGACCCCGACGCCGGCTCCGGCCCCATGACGATCGACACGGTTTGCTGGATCGCCTCCATGACCAAGGCCATCACCGGCACCGCCGCCATGCAGCTGGTGGAACAGGGCAGGCTGACGTTGGACACGCCCGCGTCGAACGTGCTCCCCAACCTCGCCGAAGCGGGCGTGCTCGAGGGCTTCGACGACGATGGGCAGCCTCTGACGCGTCCGGCTAAGGCCTCGATCACCCTGCGCCACCTGCTGACCCACACCGCCGGGTTCGGCTACCAGTACTGGAGCGAGTCCATGCGGCGCTACCAGCAAGCCACCGGCACCGACTCGCTGGTCAGCGGCGAGCTGGTGACGTTGAATCCGCCGCCGCCGGCGCTGTTCGATCCCGGAGAGCGCTGGATGTACGGCATCAACATCGACTTCGTGGGCCGCATGGTGGAGCAGGTGTCCGGCATGGGGCTCGACGAATACTGCCGCGAGCACATCCTCGGTCCGCTGGGCATGGACTCCACCGACTTCAGGCTCAACGAAGGGCTGCAGGCCCGCCAGGCGGCTGTCCACACCCGGGGACCCGACGGCACGCTGACCGTCTCCGAGGCCGCTGCGTCGCCCGAGCCGGAGTACATCTCAGGCGGCGGCGGGCTCTTCAGCACGGCGGAGGACTACTGCCGCTTCCTGCGGATGATCCTGGGCCGGGGCAGCCTCGAAGGCACGGCGGTGCTGCGCCCCGAGACCGTCGAGTCGATGACCGCCAACCACATCGGAGACCTGCGGGTGACCGCGCTGTCCACGGCGATGCCCGAGCTCACGGGCGACGCCGAGTTCTTCCCGGGCATGGCCAAGACCTGGGGTCTCACGTTCCAGATCAACGAGGCGCCGCTGCCCACCGGTCGACCCGCGGGCGGGCTGATGTGGGCCGGCATCGCCAACTCCTTCTTCTGGATCGACATGGCCAACGGGGTCGCCGGCACCTACATCAGCCAGCAGCTCCCCTTCGCCGACCCCCGCTCCTACCAGCTGTACCTCGCCATAGAGGCCGCCGCCTACGACCACCTCAGAGGGGTCGGAGCGTGACCGACAATCGCTGCAGAGGGGTCGCAACATGACCGAGCGGCTCCCGGATGAGGCGGCGGACAAGGCGGCCCCGGCCATGACCGTGGCGGAGGCCGACGCCGCTCTCACCGGGCCGGGCGGGTTCTTCGAGATCGTCGCCGACACGGTGGGCGGTATCGAGATGGGCGTGGTGGCGCCGTCGCACCAGAACTTGAGGGGCCTTCTCGCCGCGTCCGCCAACCACGGCGGTGACGGCTCGGCCCGCTACTACCTGTTCGACGACGGCCGCAGCGCCACCTTCGCCGAGAACATCGACCACGCCGCGGCGGTGGCCGCGGCCCTGTCGGAGCGTTACGGGGTGACGCCCGGCGACCGGGTGGGGTTGCTCGGCTCCAATCAGCCGGGCTGGATCCAGGCGTTCTGGGGAACGGTCAGTGCCGGGGCGGTCGCGGTGGCCATGAACGGCTGGTGGAAGGGCGACGAGATCGCCTACGGCCTCGCGTTGACCGAGCCCAAGGTCCTGATCGCGGACCGACGACGCCTCGACCGCCTCGACGGTGATCCAGGCGTGCCGGTGATCGCCATGGACCCTGATCCACACGCCGAGGCATCGATCG
>JAJDZO010000053.1 GCA_022824605.1 Acidimicrobiia bacterium | reverse complement strand
TGCTCGGCGAGTTGCAGCGTCTCCAACGCATCAGGCGGCGGGCCAGCCGCCCAGTAGCCGACACCGGTTGCAAGCTTCATGTCACATCGCCTTGTCGTTGCGGGGAATCCAAGAGTGCCCAGTATGGGCGCTGGCAGCCAGGCGTACCTGCCGGGTGGCAGGCTGAGGCGGTGACTGTTGGGCAGCGTTCGATTTCGTGTGTGCTGATGCGGGGCGGCACGTCGCGGGGGCCGTTCTTTGCTGCTGAGGATCTGCCTGGCGATCCGGCGCTGCGCGATGCCGTCCTGGCTGCCGTCATGGGCAGCCCGACCGGTCGCCAGATCGACGGGCTGGGTGGCGGCACTACGGTCACCAGCAAGGTGGCGGTGGTCGGCCGGTCGGCACATCCCGACGCCGATGTGGACTACCTGTTCGCGCAGGTCGACCCGGTCTGGGGCACGGTGGATACCAAGCCCACCTGCGGGAACATGCTCGTCGGCGTCGGCCCGTTCGCGATCGAGACGGGGCTAGTGCAGGCTGGCGATCCGACGACGTCGCTGGTGGTGCGCAACGTCAACACCGACAGCTTCATCGATGTCGTCTGCCGTACGCCCAGCGGCGAGCTGACCTACGACGGCGACTTCGCCATCGACGGGGTCAACGGCACGGCCGCACCCGTCGACTTGCGGTTCCGGGGCATCGAGGGATCGGTGAACGGCTCGATGCTGCCTACCGGCTGCGCCATCGAGACGATCACGGCCGGCGGCGTGGCGGTCGAGGCCACGCTGATCGACGTGGCCATGCCCATGGTGATGGTGCTTGCTGCCGACTTGGACCGGACCGGCCACGAGGCGCCGCCTGAGCTCGACGGCGACGCCGAGTTCATGGCCACGATGGAGGCCATCCGCCGCGAGGCCGGCGCGCGCATGGGCCTCGGCGATGTGTCCCGAAGCGTCGTGCCCAAGTTCGGTCTGCTGTCGGCTGCTCGCGAGGGCGGCACCATCACGTCCCGCTATTTCACGCCCACCCAGTGCCACCCCGCCCACGCCGTGTCAGGCGGCATCTGCGTAGCGGCGGCCATCGCGCTGCCAGGCACGGTGGCCGCATCGCTTGCCAGCCCGTCGGCAGCCCCGAGAGTACCAGGCGCAGCCGTCGATGCACTTGCGCCAGAGTCGGCTGGCGGGACTGCAGGCGACGTTCAACATGATGGCGAAGCACAACTCGACGTGACCATCGAGCATCCGAGCGGCTCGCTGGAGGTCGCGCTTTGCACGGATCGGCGTGACGGCGACGTACGGATCCTCTCAGGCGGCGTCACGCGCACGGCCCGCAAGATCATGTCCGGCACCGTCTATGTGCCTGCGGAGGTGTGGTCGGGCTGAGTCGTTCCCGGGCTTGCCCGCTGCAGGCCAGAGTCAGTCCCAGTCGAGCCAGAGTTCCTCGGGGCCTCTGAAGGTGATGTTCGGGAAGGTCCGGTAGTCCTGCGGCGGCAGCCGCAGCGACGGCACCCGCTGGGTCAGGATCTCCAGCGCAATGCGGGCCTCCATGCGGGCCAGGTTCGCTCCGAGGCAGAAGTGGATGCCCTTGCCGAAGCTGATGTGGCCGTGGGGATCGGGCCGGGCGATGTTGTAGGAGTCGACGTCGAACCGGTCGGTCTCGGCGAACGCGCACGGTTCGCGATTCGCTGCTGCGAAGTTCAGGAACACCCGCGTTCCTTCCGGAAGCTGCACCCCGCCGAGTTCGGTGTCGCGGGTGGTGACCCGGCGCCAGGCCACCTGGCTGGAGTCGAATCGCAGCGTCTCCTCGACCGCAGTGGGGATCAGCGACGGGTCGGCGCACAGGGCCTCCCACTGGTCGCGGCGCGGCAGCAGGCAGCGCAGCGTGTTGCACAGCAGGTTCGTGACTGGATCGTGCCCGGCAAAGGAGATCCCGTAGATGACCGACTCGACCTCCCGGTAGCTGAGCCCGGTGCCGCCCTCGGGGTCGGGGTCGGCATCGTGTGCGTCGAGCAGCTCCGAGCAGAAGTCGTCAGTGCGATTTCGATGGCGCTCGGCCACGAACTCACGGCAGTAGCGCCAGTAGGCCAGCATTCCCTCGGCCATGTGCGCCTGCTCGGCCGGCGTCGGCTTGCCCCAGGCGAATGCCTTGCGGTTGACGCACCACGACTTCAGCATCAGGTCGTCTTCGGGCGGGAACCCGATGAAACGGAACACGATCTCCGCCGGCAGCGGGAACGCGACGGCCTTGACGTAGTCGGCTGGCTTGGGGCCGGCGAGCATCTCCTCGATCAGCTCGGTGGCCCGTGATGCCATGTAGTCCTCGAGCGTGCGCAGCCGCCGCACCGAGAACCCGCCGCGTGTGTGCACGCGGATGCGCCCGTGGTCGGGCTCGGCCCGGTTCGACATGACCGCCTGGGGGTTGTAGTCGGGCGCGGAGAGCACCTCGGCCGCTTCGGGCGCGAGGGGGAAGATGGGGTCCTGCACGTTGGACGAGGCATATGTATCCGGGTCCATAAAGACCCGCTCGATGTCCTCCATGCGGGTCACTACGACGTGGCCCATCTCGGCGGCGTAGAACACCGGGTGGTCTTCGCGCAGCTGGGCGGCGATCGGGTAGGGATCGGCCAGGTATTCCTCGTTGAGCGGCGACCAGCTGTCGTGCACCGGGCAGCCCGGCGGCGGGGGCGAGAGCTGATCCGGTGCAGTGTGGTAATCGTCGGCGCTCACTGGACCTCCAGTCTGGGCCCTGCCGTCGGGGCCGGCGTGCGCTCGGCGGCGCCGGCAGGCCCTATCATCGTCGCCCCGCGGGCGATTGGCTCAGATGGTTAGAGCGCTGCCTTCACACGGCAGAGGTCACTGGTTCGAGTCCAGTATCGCCCACCCCTTCGACACAGGCTGCTGAGCCGCCGTTCTCCCGTGCTCGGCGAGGTGGGCCAGCAGCAATCCGGTGAACGCTCCGGGTGCTTCGTCGGTGACGAAGTGATTGATGCCCCCCAGCTCGGCGAAGCGGTACGGGCCGGTCACTAATTCGGCGGTGTTCTCGGCTGCCATGCGGCCCACCGTGGCGTCCTGATTGCCCCACACGAACATCGTCGGCACGCTCACTGGTGGCGTCTCGGCCGGCTGGAACTGTGAGCGCCCCATGGCCCGGTACCAATTCACGGCTGCATCGAGGGCGTCGCGTTCGCCCAGCGTGGCCAGGTAGGCGTCGATGTCGGCGTCGGGCACCCCGCCGTGAGCCATGGCCCGTCGCAAGGGCGCTGCATTGTCGGCGAGCAGGTTGTCGGTTGCCTCGGGCTTCTGGAAGGCGGGATGGTGCCGCGAGCGGTGCGGCTGATCGGGGTCGTCGCGCATCGCCGCAACGAAGGCCGCAGCGTGCGGCCGCGAGCTGACGCTCAGCGAGTTGAGCCGCTCGGCGTGGTGCGCGGCGATGAACCACGCCAGTGCGCCGCCC
>JAJDZO010000274.1 GCA_022824605.1 Acidimicrobiia bacterium | reverse complement strand
CATCGACGCGGCCGTAGCAGCCGGTTTCGACCCGGTGAAGGTCAACTGCGTGGTCATGCGGGGCGTGAACGACGACGAGGTGGCCGACTTCGTCCACTTCGGACGGAACAAGGGTGTGGAGGTCCGCTTCATCGAGTTCATGCCGCTCGACGCCGACGGGATCTGGACCAACGACCTTGTCGTCACCGTCGACGAGATCCTCGCTCTCGTCAACGAGGCCAGCCCGGTGGAGCCGGTCGAGCGCACTTCGGCGCCCGCGACCCGGTACCGGTTCGCGGACGGGGTGGGCTCGGTGGGCATCGTGGCCTCGGTCAGCGACTCGTTCTGTGCGACCTGCGACCGGGTTCGCCTCACCGCCGACGGCCAGTTCCGCAACTGCCTGTTCGCGGTCGACGAGACCGACGTTCGTGCCCTGCTGCGATCCGGTGCGGGCGATGACGACATCGCATCGGCTCTGGCGGGGTCGGTGGCGTCGAAATGGGCGGGTCACCAGATCAACCGGGTTCACTTCGTCAAGCCACGCCGGTCGATGTCACAAATCGGCGGCTGAAGGTGCCCAACTCGACGGGCGTCACCCATGGCGACTCGCAGGGTGAGGCGGCCAACCCGACGGGCTTCACCCATGGCGACTCGCAGGGTGAGGATGGCAACCCGAAGGGCTTCACCCATCTGGATTCGCAGGGGCGGGCTCGGATGGTGGACGTCTCGTCGAAGGAGCCCACCCGTCGCCGGGCCGTCGCCAAAGGGAGGGTGAGCATGCAGCCTGAGGTGGCTCGGGCGCTGCGCGCCGGCGAGATCGGCAAGGGCGATGTGTTGGCCGTGGCCCGGGTGGCCGGGATCCAGGCGGCCAAGCGCACCCCGGAACTCGTTCCGCTGTGTCACGGTCTGGCGATCAGTTCGGTGGCGGTGGACTTCGAGGTGGGTGACGACTCGGTGGGAATCGAGGCGCAGGTGGAGACCGTCGACCGCACCGGGGTGGAGATGGAGGCGCTCACCGCGTGCAGCGTGGCCGCTCTGACGATCTACGACATGTGCAAGTCGAAGGATCGGTCGATGACCATCGGCGACATCGCACTGTGGGAGAAGTCCGGCGGACGGTCCGGCACCTATCGCCGAGAGGACCCTCCCACGCCTTGACACCGGAGTCCCGCCGCCTCGCCGGCGATCATGGCATCTTGTGGATCCACCACCTGACCGGTCTGCCATGTCATGCTTTTCTGGTCCCCCTTTCGGCGAGTCGCGCCACGAGGAGAAACAACGTCCCGTGACTCTGATCATCTTGGCAGTGCTAGCCGCGGCGTGGCTCGGCTACTTCGCACTGTGGTTCCGCGACAGGCAGGCATCCCGGCCGATGCGCGGCGATTCCTTCGGTGGCACCAGCCAGTATTTCGACCGGCGTTCGGCAGTGACGAGCGGCCCGCGGGCCGCATTCGCAGGCATCGGCGGAGTTGCCGTGAGTCTGCTGGAGCCGCCGCGCACCCGCCAGCAGGCCTCTCTCCGTCGTCGCCAGGTGGCCACGGTGCTGGTGGTGGCGGCGCTGGCGTCCCTGCTGGCTGTTCCCGTGTTCGGCTCGCCCGCGCTCGGAGTCCACATCGTGGCCGACTTGGCCCTCGTGTTGTTCGCCTACGGATCGGTCAACCGCCAGCAGGCGCAGGCAGCGAACCTGGCTGAAGTACGGGTGCTGTATCCCGACCGGCCCGCTGCCAGCGATGCCGTGGTCATGCCTCTCCAGCAGGTAGTCAACGGCTGACCCCCTTGTAGAGTTGCTGCTTCCCGCGGGGGTGTAGCTCAGCCCGGCTAGAGCGCCTCGGTCGCATCGAGGAGGCCAGGGGTTCGAATCCCCTCACCTCCACCCGCCAAATCACATAGGCACAGTTCATAGGCTATAAATTGCGGTGCCACTGGCTCTGTGTGTTGCTCCTGTTGTCACCATCGGCCGCGAAACGATAGGGCCGCGGCTGTGTGCTGTCCGACGTAGCTGATCCAGTGCCACTCCAAGTTGTTGCGCTCCGCCACCGCAGCAACGGCGCGACGGAAATCTGCGGGGAAGTCGCCGCCGATGAGGTCCACGTCATAGGTGCGGCGGTCGCTCCACTTGAACGCAAGTGCGGCGCCGCCGCTCCATCCAGACCGAGAGGCTGGGAGAGCAGCCGATCGAGCAGGCTAGTCGCAAACCGTTGCGCAACCGCGCGTCTGGTGCTATACAGGAGCCGTACCCACCCGGCCCTCTCAGAGGGCCGGGTCTTCGTTATAGGGGCCTTTCAGACACATGGCTGGTGGAGACGCACCCCAGCAGGTCTGCCAGCCGGGCCGCAGGGGGGTGCCTGTTATTCTCGCTGGGCTCGGATGACGCCTCGGGCACAGATGGTGTGATGAAGAAGGCGGAGTTCGGTGAGGCGGTTGGAGGGGCGGGGCGCTCGTATGGGCGCTCCGGCCACGACGACCAGCCGTGATTGTTCTTGCGGTCCTAGGAGGCTGTTGAGCAATCGGGTTGCTGGCTGGCGGGTTCGGGTGGTTGTGTTGGTGTCGGGGGTTGCGCGGCTTGTGGGGGTGTGTCGGGGTCGGGGGGGGCGGTGCGGGGGGGTGGGGTCGGGCGGCGGCCGGTTGGGCGTGTCTGTGGCGGGGGTCAGGCGGCGGTGAGGTTGGCGATGCGCACGAGGTTGACGGCGGCGGCTCTGTGGGT
>JAJDZO010000227.1 GCA_022824605.1 Acidimicrobiia bacterium | reverse complement strand
GCGTCGCAGGCGGCCGCGAACTCGCCGATGCGACCGGTGTTGCGAGGGTCGTCAGCGCGCAGCGGGGCCAGATCCTGCTCGCCTACACCCTTGGCGGCGTCGGGAAGGTAGGTGCCGTCGGCTACCAGGGCAGCGGCCTCGGCCACGAACGCGGCCACGGCCTCGCCCCGCTGGGGAGCTTCGGCGCTGATCCCCGCAGAGGCGCCGCTGCGTCGCATCTCCAGGGCGGCGTAGGTGTAGGTCTGGGAGCGGGCCAGGTCCTTGGCACCACCCTGAAGGACCTTGCGAGCCCAGCGCACCGGCCCCGACGCGGCCTCGGCCCCGGCGAGGTCCAACGCCACGAACGCCTCGACGTTGCTGAACTTGTGCAGCCGCATTCCGGCGCCTCCGATCCTCGTGTCAACCCGTGCCGTCGACGATCCGCACTGGCAGCTTGCGCGGACCGCGGATCTGTCCGGTGGACCACATCACACCGGTGGGATCGGCCAACTCGAAATGGGGAACCCGTGCCATCCACTCCTCCAGAGCCACCGTCAGCTCCATGCGGGCCAGGTTCGAACCGAGGCAGCGGTGGATGCCGAGCCCGAAGGCGACATGGCGATTGCGCCGACGGTCGATCACGAAGGTGCCCGCGTCGTCGAAGGCGTCCGGGTCGCGGTTGGCGGCCGGGAACGGCAACAGCACCCAGTCGTCGGTCTGCATCGAGCGGCCCGCGAACTCGGCGTCCTTGGCCACCAAGCGGGCCATGGTCACCGGTGCGTAGAAGCGCAGGAACTCCTCCACCGCGAAGGGCCTCACCTCGGGGTCATCCAACCAGCGCAAGCGATCGGTGGGGTGCTGGGCCAGATGCCACAGCGAGGCGCCGATGGCCGACCAGGTGGTGTCCACCCCGGCGATGATCAACAGGCCGCAGGTGCCCCGGATGTGCTCGTGGGCAAGGTGCTGGCCGTCGATCTTGGCGTGGGTCATGTGGCTGATCAGATCGTCTTGCGGTTCGGCGGCCCGCTGCGCGATGAGATTGTCGAGGTAGCAGTCGATCGAGTCCTCGTACTCGACGGTCACCTCGGTGCCGGGCTGCTCCATGATCCGGTGGATGAACACCCGGAACCGGTCGCCGTCGGAGCGGGGCACGCCCAGCATGTCGGCGATCACCTGCACCGGTATGTGCTGGGTGTAGCCCAGCGCGGCGTCCACCACATCGGTGCGGCCCGCCTCCACATCAGCCAGCAGGTCGTCGAGCAGTTGACGGCAGGTCTCTCGAGTGGCCTCGCGCCTGGCCTCGATCGGTTTGGGGGCGAACGCGGGCAACAGGAACTCCCGGGCTGTGCGATGGAAAGGCGGATCGCTGGTTATGGGCGGGGCGAACCCCACCGGGGCGGGGATCTCGGGACGGCCGTCCTGCACGACCACGCCGTGGGAGCTGAACGTGTCGACGTCCTTGGCGATGGCGCACACGTCTTCGTGGCGCACCGGCAGCCAGGTGCCGCCGTAACGGTGGCTGTGGGCCACCGGGCATTCGCGGCGCAACTCGTCCCAGATCTCCGGGGCGCGGGCCGCGTAGCCGGGATCGACATGGTCGAAGTCGGTGGCCCAGTCGGCCACCGGCGCCCGCGGCTTGGGTCCGTGATGGTGGTGGATGTCCGAGTCGTGGGCGGATCCGTTGGTGGAGGCGTCGGTCGTGCCGATGGTGTAGGTCATGGCGTCAGGGTGAGCTCCTCGGCCTCATAGTCCAGCAGACGGCGGAACAGGCCGCGCAGTTCGTTGCGGCGGCCCCGGTCGTTGGCCAGGTTCACCATTTCGTGGGGGTCATCCGCGGTGACGTACCACTCGTGGTCGTGGTCGTCGAAAGCGGCGTTCACATCGAAGATCTTGCCGTCGGTGTCCACCGTTCCGTCGCGGCGGATGCCGCCTCCGATGCCGTAGTAGCGGGCGTACTTGGTGTCGCCGTCGAAGAAGCCCCGCAGCGCGTAGCGAGTGTTGCGGATCAGATCGGACTGGGCGGAGTCCTGGGAGAACAGCACGAAGTCGCGCACCGACGCGGCCGGATCGGCCAGCACCGCCGCCAAGTCCCGGCCCGACAGGGTGGGCGTGTCGTCGGGGGCCACGCCGCCGAATGAGGCGATGGTGGCGGCCAGGTCGACGTGGGTGGCCAGAGCCTGGGTGCGGGCCCCGGCGGGCACGCCGGGCGCCTTGACGATCAGCGGGACCCCCATCACCTCGTCGTAGACGCACGGCAGCTTGGCCCGCAGCCCGTGTGATCCGCAGGCGTCGCCGTGATCGGAGGTGTAGGCGATGACGGTGTCGTCGTACAGGTCGAGGGCGTCGAGGGCGTCGAGCAGGCGGGCCAGGCTGCGGTCGAGTTCGCTGTGCAGCCAGGCGTAGTAGTCCAGGCCCCGCAGCCACCTGTCGTGGTCGTCGGCGTCGATGCGGCCCACGAAGTGCTCGTGGTTGCGCACATGGCGCCATGCTCGTTGCACCTCGGGCTTGGTGTGCAGGTCGTCGCTGAAGTTCTCGGGCAGCCGGTCGAACAATCGGGGGTAGTCCTCCGGCGGCGGGGTCACCGGCAGGTCGCCGAGACGCATCTTCACCACCGCGTTGAAGAGGTCGGCGAACTTCGGGTGGTCGGCCTGATAGCTGAGATGGTCGGCCGGGAACCACATGATGTCGTGGGGATTCACCAGGGCCACGGTCAAGAACCACGGCTCGTCGCTCCTAGCGGCATGGTCGCCGTTGCCGCGGTGGCCGGCCCGGTCCTGAAGCCAGCTGATGCCTGGTCGACGATGATCGGGTCGAAGTAGCGACCGGTGTAGGCGCTGCCCATGAAGTGGACGTCGTTGCCTTCCCAGTCGAGGTAGCCGTGGGCGGCCATGTCGGGGGCCGCGTCGTGGCCGAGATGCCATTTGCCGAGGTAGCTGGAGCGGTAGCCCCGCTCGGCCAGCAGGCTGCCGACGGTGGGGATGGCCGGGTCGAGGGCGGTGTGGGTGGGGAAGGCGACGTTGTCGACCACGCCGTGTTCGGCCAGGTAGCGGCCGGTGTAGAGGCTCGCCCTCGACGGCGAGCACGGCGAGGCGTGGGTGAAGTAGCGGTCGAAGCTGAGCCCGTCCGATCTCAGCCGCTCATGAGCGGGCAGTTCCACTGCCCCGTCGAGCCAGTCGTTGCGGCGCTCCTCGTCGGAGACGATCAGCAAGATGTTGGGCCGCTCAGCCTGCTCCACCAGGCCAAACCTACCGCCCGCCACACCCCCGAGGATTCCCCACGCTTCCCGGCCCTGGCCGCCCTCCGCGAGATCGCCTGCTTGGAATCTAGCGACGACGGCACGGCACACTGAGCCCCGTCACCAGCGGCCCGCTCTTCACGCTGTGCCCACCTACGAACGGCCGTCGCCCTGAATGCTGCTTGCTCTGCGGTATGCGTCTGTGCTGCCCCGGGCGATAGGTTGGACCTAGGCAGTCAGCGGGGAGACGCGCCATGCGCACCACGAAGATGGTCTACTGGCAGGAGGACGAGTGCTGGCTCGGCTATCTTGAGGAATTCCCTGACTATTGGACACAAGGCGACACTTTAGAGGACCTGCAAGAGCATCTTCGCGATCTACACATGGATCTGACGAGTGGTGAGTTGCCTGGAGTGCGCCGCGTCGCCGACCTCACGTTGGCGTGAAGCGGGTTGAGCTCATCAGGCGGATCCGTGCGACTGGGTCGGTCTTTGTTCGGCACGGCTCGAAGCACGATTGGTATCGCAATCCCGACACCGGCGCGTACCAGGCGGTGCCGCGCCACAACGACGTCAATGAACGACTGGCTAGGCGGATCATCAAGCAGTTGAGCAGCCCACGCGAATGACAGACGCTCCGCGGGTCCGGGCTGCCGAGGCCACACGATCCACTCGCCGCGGAAGTCGTAGTCGGGCTCAACCGAGGGATGTCGAGCTCTGGCAGTGCCGCCCCTGAGCGCAGCGCCGGAGGAGAGCCTCGCCAGGTTGCTCCGGCTGCTCTCCAACACATCCATGAGCCAATTGCATCCGCGCTCGAGCCGCGTGACGGGTGTTGACGCGAGGCAACGGCTTGCCCGACGATCCGGCCAACGTCCGTTCGAACAGCGTTGCGGGCACGCGTCAGTGAGGGGGACCCGTTTGTGAGTCCGGGTGATCAGGGACCCACCTCATGGTCGCATAAGCGCATCAAATGTGCATATGCGCATCTAGTAAGGGGTTGCAACGTCCGGCGCTACAAACGGTGCTTCCTCGCGAAATACCGCCACCGCAGCACTAATGTGCGGGCGATGCCTCGCTACCGCAATGCGGCACTCAGGCCGATTGACCACCTCGCCGAGAGCGAGCTGTGGCCCAACGGACGCCTGCGCGACGGCGCACCTCTAGAAGCCGTCCATGCCCAAGCCGTGGGCAAGCGCCTGCACCACGCGATGCAAGGCCGCACAAACAGGGACATCGCGGCGCTGGCCGACATCACCGAGACCGCCCTCGGCAGCCTCATGCGCGGCAAGACCTGGGGAGCGCTGCCCATCATCATCCGCCTAGAACAAGCCCTCGGCGCTGACCTGTGGTGCGGAAAGTCCCACACCGAGGAGACGTCATCTATGACGCTGACACGACCCGCTTCGTCAGAGAGGGCAAGTACGATGCGCTCCCGAGGATGCAAGAGACTGGCTTGAACACTACACTGCGGGCATGGCGAGAAATCAGATTGAATTACAAGCGTCGGATTCAGATTCCGAAGCTTCTCCGTTCAGTGTCCCGATGTCTGCTCACACCAATATCATTTTCAGCCTACGGTTCCTCCAGGCTTACTCCGCTGAGGTACAGAGCCATCCGGCACCCTCAACCGATGATGCTGAGCATCGGCTCGACGAGATGAAGCAGCGAGTGGCCTATCGCGTCATCCCGACGACCACTTCTTCGATTTCTTCCGGCCTATCTCATTACGTCCCGATTTGAGTTGAGGTCTGAGGGCCCAACGAAGGTGGCCTATCTTTCCACCAATCAGTTCAGTCTTGCGAGGCTCCATCCGGTTCAAGGTCAGGTCGGAAAATACTAGTCCACATGCCACCCAAGAACTTGATGTCAGCACCAACTACAGGTGCCTGAGCCCTTAGAACTTCGTTGACTGACTCTTGGGCAATCGGTAGGAGTTCGTTCACTAGTTGCTGAAACATGTCTTGTGCTGCCGCGGGCAGTTGATTGGGATCTAGCCCCGGTGGCAGTTGAGGATTGAGGTTCAGGGCCACATTTAAGGTCTGAGGCATTTGACGAACAGCTCGTACATCGAGCGTGCCTTGAAACTCAAAGAGTGTAGATTCACCCTCAAGCGCAGCAATCACCAAGTTGTCAACGAACCTGTCATTCGTCTGAATGCACCCTATCGGGTCTATGGGTTCACGCAACTTCAGGTCTTGTTCGTACTTGCATAGCAGGTTCCAAATTGCAGCCTCTTCATCTTCGGCGGTCACATGAACAGGCAGTCCGATGTCGCGAGCCTCATTTATTCCAATAGCATGGCCATGTGCATAGACACGCTCCGCTAGCGTCTCTACGATTGTTTCGATCGCCCGCTCACTTGGAGGATTCTTCTGTGATGTCAACATCCGATGCGCCACATCGCGGATATGGGACCTTATGCGATAAACGGAGCCGAGTCCCACTGCATCTAGGCGTTCAGCAAGGCGGCCTACGCCTTCTGCCAAAGTGGACTGGTCTGTTAGGCCAACTTGGTCCTTCAGAAAGTTAAAGTAGGCCATGACATCTTCCACACTGATCTCATCTTGCTGTGGAAGTCCTCCAGGCTGACCCGGCGTTCCGGACGCACGCTGGATGCTCAAAATGGGGTCAATGGGGCCCAATTCGCCATGAGGCCCGAGAACTATCCTGTCAGCACCCAGCGCCAGGAGCGTTGCAGCGCTGTTGGCGCGATAAGGCACCAAGGCATTCCACTCATTTGCGTATTGTCTAAGCGCGGAGGCGATACGCCAGGGTACTTCAGTTCCGCCCCCCCGGGAATACAAGAACACGTCGAGGGTCTCAACTTTGCCTATCCCTCGCAACACATCGAATAGCGGTCTAACAGCGTCATCCCCGATAGAGGCAGATATGGGATTCCTGTCACCAGTCACAAACGCAATGACTGGGTTGCCACGAACACGCTGCAACTCCTGGATCTCGGCTTGTCGTCCTGCCATATCAGCCTCCGTGGCTCGTTACTCGCGGCCTTGGAACGAATTAGAATCTCCTACGGCCAGCCTTCAGCTTCGCTTCTTGCCTGCATCAGAGCGCTTCTTGCGCCAACGTCCGTCCTGGTTGCGCGACCTTGGTTGTTGTCCGCCCCCTTCGTCGGGGACGTAAGGGCCGCGGCCTGCTCGCCTGTCAGCCATATCTAATGCCTTTCGTGCAGAGTCGCAATCACAAGGCTGTGATTCTACCTCTGCAAAGGAGAACTTCCTCACCGCCTCGTGAACAGACGCCGTTAGCCGGTGGCGGTTGAGCGGGCGCTCTTGGCCGCGTCTCAGGTTTGGTGTAACAGCGGTGTGGGGCGCAGGTTCGGGTGGTCATGTTAGGCCGCTTGTGTGATAGCTGTGTGGGGCTGGTTGTGGGTGTGGGCGGGTTGGTGGATGCGGTGGCGCAGTTCGGCGAGGTGCCGGGCGATGGCGGGTGTGTAGGTGAGGCCGCGCCAGCCTTGTGAGGCCCGGTCGAGCACTGCCCACACCAGGGTCAGGCAGGAGGCCTCGCCGGGGAGCCGGCCGATGACTTTGACCCGTCGGCGGGTCTCGCCGAAGGTGCGCTCGATGAGGTTGGTGTGGCGGATCCTGCGCCAGTGCTCGGCGGGGAACCTCAGGTAGGCGGTGAGGGCCTGCCGGTCGGTGAGCAGGCACTTGACGGCGGCGGGGAACTCGCGCTCGAATCGGCGGGCGAAGGCGTCGATGTTGGCCTGTGCTGTGCGGACGGCGTCGGTGCCCGCCTCGATGTCGTCGGGCAGGTCGAAGATCTCCCAGAACGCGGCCTTGAGCTCGTCGCGGCGCTCGGCGGGGACTTTGGCCAACACGTTGCGGGCTCGGTGGATGAGGCACCGCTGGCGCAGCGCTGAGGCCATGTTGGTCTCAACAGCGCCGACGAGGCCCGCGGCGCCGTCTGTGACGCCCCGCCGCGGCGCCTTGTGGCCGCGTGCTTTGTGGTCGGCGTGGAACCCGGCCCTGGCGTCGTGGGACGCGTCGCCGCCGGGCTCGACGGCCAACAGAGTTGGCCGGCCGAGGGTGGTGATGCCGTAGGCGACCAGCACCGGCTCGGCCCGCGAGCCGTCGTGCATCTTGAAGCAGCTGCCGTCGAGGAACAGGTAGTCCAGCTCGACGTCGGAGAGGTCTGATCTGCGGAACGCGTCGAACTCGTCTCGCAGCCGGGCGCAGACCCGGCTGGCGGTGGACTTCGACAAAGCTGCCTCAGGGCCCAGCGCCTCCGCCAACAGGGCCTCGATGTCGCGGTCAGACAGGCCCCGCACCCACGCGGAGACGACCAGCGCCTCCAGCGGCTCGGTGCGCACCACCCCTTTGCCCAGAAGCTGCGACGCGAACGCCTCGCTGGTGTTGCGCAGCTTCGGGCGGCGCAGCGCCAGGGGCCCCGCGGTGGTCTTGACGGTCAAATCGCCGTAGCCGTTGCGCTGCCCGGCGCGCTCTGCCTCGGCGCGCGAGTTCCAGCCGCGGCCCAGCCAGGATGTGACCTCGTCCTCAAGGACCTGCTGCAGCACCAGCCGCGCCGACAGGCGCATCACCTCCTCAAGGACCTCGGCGACGCCGCGGCCCGAGCCGAACAGCTCGTCGATCTCGGCGCGGATGGTGTCGATGTTCACCTCGTGCGGGAAGTCGCTGGAGAAGACGAAGGCGCCGCTGCCGTACTTGTCGATGGCGTTCGCCAGCATCGGTTCGTCGCCCTCGATGCCAACGAACAGCCGCCCCGCGTCGATC
>JAJDZO010000084.1 GCA_022824605.1 Acidimicrobiia bacterium | reverse complement strand
ACCGAAGATCCCTTCGGTCAGCACGACCGTGTCCGACAGCACGTCGTCGTGGGCCAGCTCGAAGGCCATCCGGTCGACGTAGGTGTGGCGCAGCGGCACTCCCCGGGCGTCGGCCACCTGGCCGGTGATTGAGCGCCACAGCCGGCTGGTGGCCATCAGGTTGGCCTTGTCGGCCGACAAGATGCAGGAGGCCAGGCCCTGCTCGACTAGGTCGCAGGCCATTTCGGCCAGCTCGGTGATCTGCTCCGGTGTCAGGATTACCTCGTCGCAGGCCGGGTCCGTGCCGTCGCTCTCGGTGCGGGTGTCGGCCGCGCCGTAGGCCCCGCCCAGCAGGTTGCGCAGCACGATCAGCGGCCGCCCGCCACCCTCGTCGGCTCGGACGATGTTGCGGATGCTCACCCGCAGGTCGTAGCGCTGGCGCAGGCCGATGATGGAGTGCTCGGGCCGGTAGTCGTCCAGCGAGACGCCGGGATGCTCGCCGGCGGCGCCGAAGAACATGGCGTCGCTGGCGTCGCAGGCGGCCAGCGTGTCGGGGGGCAGGCCGGTGCCGAGCTCCCCGAAGGCGGAGGCTCCCACCGGCCAGGGCCCGGTCAGCTCGATGCGGCCGGCCTCGGCGATGGCCTCGAGCAGCTCGACCGGGCCGGCCACCACCTCAGCTCCCACCCCGTCGCCCGGCAGCACCGCGATCCGCCGCACCCGGCGCGTCGCTGTCATCGCGGGTCGACCCGCAGCCCCGACGCGACAAACCTGCACCTATCGGCGCGCCCTCTCATGCCAGGATCGCTTCTGCGGTGGACCGAGCCACCAGATCCAGGCCGCGGTCACCCAGGATCGGGTCGAGGCGCTCCACCCAGTCCCGTATCCCCTCGGCGATGGGCGGATAGTCGCGATGGCCGAGATCACTGCCGAACACCAGCAACTCGTGCGGGTACGACGCCACCAGATCCTCAGTGCGGGGGCCGGCCTCGTCCGCAAGCAGATCGGCCAGCACCCCGATCTCCAAGTGGGCGCCCAACGCCCGGAACTGTTGCAGGTGCTCGTCTCGCCAGCCCAAGAAGGTGAGCCCCGGATGGTTGACCAGCAGGCGCTGCACCCCATGGCGGCGCGCTGTGTCCAGAGCGACGACCGCCTCGTCCATCGTCAGATGCCCCGAGGCGAGCACCATGTCGGTTCGGGCGACCTCGTCGAACACGTCCAGCCATTCGGGCAGGACCACCCCGTCGCGCACCACCGACACCTCGCGGAAGGCGATGCCCCGATGGGCCGACAGCTCCGGGCTGCTCGCAGCCGCGATGTGTGCAGGCGCTGAGATGGTGGGCAGCCACACCACCCTCGCTCCCAGGGCGGCGGCCACGGCCACGGCGTCGGCGTTGGCTCCGCCCACCGGCGAGTTGAGAACCACGCCGCCCACCGCTTTGTCGCCGAGCAGGGCCGCCCGCTCGGCCGAGGATCCCTCGTGGGCCTTCAACACGAACTTGGCCACCCCCGCGGCCTGGGCCTCGGCCATCGTGTCGGGGTCGTGGTTGTGGCGGGGGGCCAGGCTGGGGGCCGAGTGCACGTGGAAGTCGACCATCCCGTCGATCACGTTCATGTTGATGTCCTGTTCAGGTTCCGGCTCGCGGTCATTTCGACGCCTCCGCCAGGTCGACCCACTCCAGCACGGTGGCGTCGTCGAGCAGGCGCCGCCGTACTTTGCCCACACCGGAGTCCCGGGGGATCTCGGCCAGGCGGGCTGCCACGGCCGGCCGCATGAACGGGGGGAGCTGCCGGCTGACCGTCTCGATGCCTTCCGTCGGAACGGAAGGGCCGACGAGGTACAGCACGACCTCGTCGTCGACCAGCTCGCTGTTGCGACGCCAGACCGCCACATCCGTGACGCCGTCCACCGAGGCGAACCGCTGCTCCACGTAGCCGATGGGCACGAACTCGCCCTTGACCCGGATCGACTCGCTGGCCCGCTCGATGAACACCAGGTTCCCGGACTCGTCGATGCGGCCCAGGTCGCCGGTGGCGAACCAGCCGTCGTCGTCGAACGGCTCCACCAGGCCGTCGCCTCGTCGGTAGCCAGCGAACAGCACCCCCGGCCGGTCGGCCCGAACCTCGATCTCGCCGGTCGCGCCCCTGGCACCGTCCGTGCCGGTGCCTGCGGTTGGGCCGTTGATCCGCCATTGCACTTCGTGGCGGGACCGGCCGCCGTAGCGGGACATGCCTTCGGGATGGTCCGGCCGCTCGCCCTGGCGCCAGGCCCAGATGTGGCACAGTCCGCCGGCCTCGGTGGATCCGTACGCCGAGAAGCCCAAGGGAACGTCGAAGGACTCCAGGAAATCGGGGTCTGCGAAGAACACCCGGTTCACCCGGTGGCCGGCCGCGTCGGCCGCGCTGGTGGCTCGCTTGAGGATCTCCACCGGCGGGGCGTGCAGGATCAGAACCGTCGCGTCCGCTTCCCGCACCAGGGGCCAGAACCCGCTCGCTGAGAAGCGCTCAAGGCCCAGAACCTCGGCACTTCCGGTCAGCCCGCCGATCACGCCATAGCCGAGCGGGTTGATGTGGAACATCGGCAGCGGTGCCAGCACCGTGTCGGCCTCCGACAGGCACATCGAGTCGGCGATGAACCGGCCGAGGCGCAGGAAGTATTCGTGGGTCTGCTCGCAGAACTTGGGCAGTCCGGTGGTTCCCGAGGTGTGCATCCAGCCAGCGACGTCGAAGCGCCCCCGTTGCAGTCCCGGCGCGTCGTCCAGAGTCGTTGCCCGGCCCGCCGATGTCGACTGGGCCTGATCAAGAGCCTCAGCGTTGAGGTGTACAGCATCGGGCGCCACCGCCGGAGCGAACGCCCGCCCGCACCACAGCACCGCGTCGGGCGATAGCTGCTCGAGCATCTCGGCCAGCAGCTCGTCGGGGTAGTCGGGGTTTACCAGCGCCGTCTCGGCTCCAGCCAGCACCAGCGCCAGCCATGCCGTCAGGTAGGAGTCCGAGGTTGTGCCGATCAGCGCCACCCGCCGGCCCAGACACGCGCCCGCCTCGTCCAGCGTTGTGATCGAGGCCAGTGCCCGGTCCACCGCCTGCCCGAGCGTGGGCGTGGCCTTGCCGGCCATGCCGAAGCGGGCGCCGGGCCGCCGTCGCGCCCGGTCACAAACCAGTTCAGCCAGGTTCCTCACGCCGTTGCTCCGCTCCGCGAACTGGTCACGGACCGTGCCCGTTCGCGAGCCGTGAGCGGCCGATTCGGCGACTGCGAGGCTGTTGGCTCAACCCAGGCCCTCGTAGTCGTCGGCTCGTAGCACTCGGCGGGCCACGTAGTTGCGCAGCACCTCCAAGGAGCCTCCCGCCACCCGCAGCACCTTCATGTCGTGGAGGATCTGCCCGTAGTCGGTGTCGGTGTAGAGACCGTGGCCGCCGGTAAGGGCGAATGCCTCGTTGACCGCGTGCTCCGATGCCCTTATGGCCATCTTCTTGGCCAGGGTGGTGGCCAGCGCCACGTCGCGGCCCGCGTCGTGGAGGTTGGCGGCGTGGTC
>JAJDZO010000092.1 GCA_022824605.1 Acidimicrobiia bacterium | reverse complement strand
AGGCGGCGACATCGGATCGGGACGGATGGCGGAGCCCGCCGACATCGTGGCCGCCGTCGAAGCGGTGCTCACCCCTCAGAGCCTCGCCGGGCGGCGGGTACTAGTGACCTCCGGCGGAACCCGCGAACCCATCGACGCGGTGCGTTTCGTCGGCAACCGGTCATCGGGCAAGCAGGGCGCAGCCATCGCCGGCGAAGCCGCAGCCCGCGGGGCCGAAGTCGTGCTCGTCACCACCGAACCCGACAGCGCTCCCGCGGTGGCTCGCGTGGCCGCGGTGGAGACAGCCGCCGAGATGGCCGCCGCGGTCGAGTTGGAAGCGCCCGGCGCCGACGCGGTGGTGATGGCCGCTGCGGTCGCCGATTTCCGCCCGGCGCGCCCCGCAGGGACCAAGCTCAAGAAGGGTCTGGGGGTGCCGACACTCGAGCTGGAGCCCACCCGCGACATCCTTGCCTCGCTGGGTGCATCCAAGCCGTCCGGTCAGGTGCTGGTCGGCTTCGCCGCCGAGACCGACGACCTCGATGCCAACGCGCTCGCCAAGCTGCGAAGCAAGAACCTCGACTTGATCGTGGCCAACGACGTCTCAAAAGAGCACGTCGGCTTCGGTCACGACACCAACGAGATCGTGATGTACACCGCCGACGGCGAACGCCACCACGTCCCGCTCACCACCAAGCAGGAGGCGGCCCGGGCCGTGCTCGACAAAGTGGCCGCGCTGATGGCTCAGGCTCCCACCGAGGATCCCGGCGGCGATGGCGACGGTGCCGCCGACCGCCTCCTCGGCCAGGACAGCTAGCCCCCGGAGTCCGCCGTGAGTGCCTGGATGTTCACCTCCGAATCGGTCACCGAAGGCCATCCCGACAAGATGGCCGACCAGATCTCAGACGCGATCCTCGACGCCCTGCTGGCCAAGGACGCCGAAGCCGGCGCCGAGGCCGGCGGCGTCCCGCGGGCCGCCAGCCGCGTCGCCTGCGAGACGCTGCTCACCACCGGACTGGCCGTGGTGGCCGGCGAGATCCGCACCGACCACTACGTGGACATTCCGAGCATCGTGCGGTCCACCATCTGCGACGCCGGATATGACGGCAGCGCAGTGCTCGGCGTCGATGACGACGGCAGGCCGCTGCCCGACTTCAACGGACGCACCTGCGCGGTGATGGTCGCCATCGGCGAGCAGTCCCCCGACATCGCCAGGGGCGTGGACCGCACCGGCACCGACGGCGACGAGCAGGGTGCCGGCGACCAGGGGATGATGTTCGGCTACGCCTGCGACGAGACCGACGCTCTGATGCCCCTGCCGATCCATCTGGCTCACCGGCTGGCCGTCCGTCACGCCGAAGTGCGCCGCGTCGGCACGATCCCGTACCTGCGGCCCGACGCCAAGACCCAGGTCACCCTGGAGTACGACGGCAGCCGGCCGGTGCGCCTGCGCACGGTGCTGGTGTCCACCCAGCATCGCGAGGGCATCGACCGCGACCGGATGATCCTGCCCGACGTAACCGAGCAGATCATCGAGCCGGTCATCGCCGAGCAGTGCCCGCAGTTCGCCGACGACGGCTACCAGGTGATCGTCAACCCCACCGGCAAGTTCGTGCTCGGCGGCCCTCAGGCCGACACCGGCCTCACCGGGCGCAAGATCATCGTCGACACCTACGGCGGCATGGCCCGCCACGGTGGCGGCGCCTTCTCGGGCAAGGACCCCTCCAAAGTCGACCGCTCCGCTGCATACGCGGCCCGCTGGGTGGCCAAGCACGTCGTTGCTTCGGGCGCGGCGTCGCGCTGTGAGCTGCAGGTGGCCTACGCCATCGGCATGGCGGAGCCGCTGTCGCTGATGGTCGACACCTTCGGCACCGAGACCGTGGATCCCGCCCGCATCGCCGGGGCGGTGCGTGACGTGTTCGACCTGCGTCCGGCGTCGATCATCGCCGACCTGGGCTTGAGCAATCCGATCTACGGACCCACCGCCAGCTACGGCCACTTCGGCCGCTCCGGCGACGAGAAGATGTTCGAGGACCTGCCCGCTGAGCGCCGCGCCGGGCTGTTCACCTGGGAGAGAACCGACCGCCTCGACGACCTGAAGTCGGCGCTCGGCCTCTGACAGTCCCCTGAGCCCAGGCGCGCAGGGCCAACTCTCCTTCGAGGAGCCCCCCGAACAGCCGGGGGCGGCCGGCAAGCGTCCGGTCGTGCATGGCGAGGGGCAGCTCCCGCCGGTGTCGGAGCCCGAACAGCTGGGGACGGCTGCCGAGCCTCCGCTGGGCGCTCGCGACGGGCACGAGCCGGCCGAGTCTGGTGATGGCGATGGCGGCTTGGCCGCGACCGAGCGGTCGTCGGCGACGGTCGTTCGGGTGCTGCCTGATGTGGTGCGTCTCGACAAGGCGTTCGACTACATCGTGCCCGATGCGTGGGAGGCCGATGGGAGAGCCGAGGGGCTGCAGGTCGGTTCGATCGTGCGCATCAACTTGGGTGGCCGCCGGTTGCGGGGTTGGGTTGTGGAACTGGGGGTCGATCCGCCCGCCGATGTCAGACTGCAGCCGCTGACCAAGCTCACCGGAATGGGCCCGCCCGCCGATGTGGTGGACCTGGCGCGATGGGCCGCGTGGCGATGGGCCGGCCGCACGGTGCACCTGCTGCGCGCGGCGTCCCCGCCTCGGGTTGTGGCTCCTGCGCCGGTGACTCCGACAGGCGCGGGCGCGGGCGGCGCTGCGCCGCAGCCATGGGCGCGAGGTGGGCGGCGACCGGAGCGGGATCGGCAGGATGCAGCCGCAGGCACGGGCGCGCTCTGGGGTCAGGACGGCTCGGACGACCGTTCGGGCTCCGTGCCGTCAACGTTGTCGAGCGGTCCGGCTGGGCGTTTCGCAGCGTCGTGCGACGGCCTGTTCGACCGTTCCGGTTCAGTGAGCGTGCTGCGGTGCCCACCCGGCGACAGTGGAGCGGCCGTGGTGCGGGCCGCAGTCCGTCGGGGTGACTCGCTGATCGTGGTGCCCACCCCGACCGAGGCCCGCCGCATCGCCGCCGATCTGAGGAGCCGAGGGATGCGGGTCGCGCTCGGTTCGGATGACTGGGCGATGGCCGCCGCGGGCGCGACCGTGGTCGGAACCCGCACCGCGGTGTGGCTGCCGATGCCGAGGGTGGCTGCGGTGGTCGTGCTCGACGAGCATTCGGAGAGCCTTCAGAGCGAGCAGACACCAACCTGGCACGCACGCGACGTGGCTCTGGAACGGGCTCGGCAGATGGGAGCGCCCGCAGTGCTGGTGTCGCCCGTGCCGACCCTGGAGGCCTTGGCGTCGGGTGAGCTGAGAACCGTCGACCGGTCGGCCGAACGAGACGGTTGGCCTGCCGTCGATGTGCTCGACCGCAGGCTCGAGGATCCGGTCCGGGGCGGGCTGTTCGCCGAGGGTCTCCGCGACCGTCTGTTGGCTGCCGACGGACGGGTGGCAGTGGTGCTCAACCGCAAGGGCCGGGGGCGGCTACTGGCGTGCGGATCCTGCGGTGAGCTGGCCCGCACCTCCGACCAGAAGACGCCCATGCGGCTCGTCGACGCCGAACTGGTGGCCGTCGACGGCAGCGAACGCCGTCCGGTGGTGTGCGCCGAGTGCGGATCGACGGTCCTGCGCATCCTCCGCATGGGGGTGACGAGGGCCCGAGAAGAGTTGGCCGCGCTCACGGGCGAACCGGTGGGAGAGGTGACCTCCGAGGCCGGCACGCTCGGCCCGGAACGGATCGTGATCGGCACCGAGGCCGTGCTGTGGCGGCTGCCGTCGGCGGCCATGGTGGCGTTCCTCGATTTCGATCAGGAACTGCTGGCACCCCGCCAGCGAGCCTCGGAACAGGCATTGGCACTGCTGGCTCGGGCTGCCAAGCTGGCAGGCGGGCGACGAGACGGGGGCCGACTAGTGATCCAGACCCGCCAGCCCGGCCACCCCGTCGTGGAGGCCGCGGTGCGGGCCGATCCGTCCATCGTGGCCAGCATCGAACAGGATCGACGACGGGCTCTGGGCCTGCCGCCCTACGGCGCTCAGGCGAGGGTCTCGGGCCCCGGCGCGGAGTCGTTCATCGCGGCGCTACGACAAGCCGAAGAGACCGAAGTGCGTGTTCGTGGCCCCCTCGACGGGAGCTTCCTGCTGCGCGCCGACAGCCACGAGCCGCTTCTTGACCTGCTGGCCCGCACGCCGCGGCCCGCCGAGCGTCTCCGGCTGGAGGTCGATCCCCTGCGGGTCTGAGCGGCTCGAAGCAACCTGAGAGGGCGCGCAGATAGGTGCAGGTTTGTCGCGTCGGGGCGGGGTGTTTCCCTCTCTTGTTCGCTGCGCTCACGGGCCGCTCGGGCCACGGCCTCGCCCGTATGGAGCGCGATCGCTCGCCTATTCGCTCGGCCTCTGAGAGCTGAGACCGGCGTTGCGCGCCCTTTTGATGTGGTTGTTCCGCTCCTGTGCGAACAACTACGTCAAGAATGCCCGGAGCCCTGGGTCCACTGCTGGCGGCGGGCCTCGTAGACGGCTATGGCGGCCGCGGTGGCCACATTGAGGGAGCCGACCCGGCCCAGTTGAGGAATGAAGCCCACCTCGTCGCAGCCCTCTAGCACAGCCGCCGACAGGCCGTGGTTCTCGTTGCCGAGCACCAGCGCAACCGGGCCCGTGAGATCGAGCGTGTGCAGGGGGCGAGCCTCGGTGGCCAGTTCCACGCCCACGATCCGGTAGCCGTCGCCACGGGCCTCGGCCATCGCCGAGGCGGCATCGTCGAAGGTGCTCCAGGCGATGTAGCGCTCGGTGCCCATCGATGTCTTGGTGGCCTTGGACGTGTCGGGCGCGGCCGACTCGATCAGATACAGGTGCTCCACCCGCTCGGCCGACGCAGTGCGCACGACCGCGCCCACGTTCAGAGGGTTCTGCACCCGCTCCAGCACCAGAGCCAGCCGGTCGTGGCCGCGCCGGCGCCACTCTCGATGCAGGCGCTTCATACCGGTGTAGTCGAGTTGACTCATGGCCCCTCGCCGATCGCTGCACCAGCGCCGCCGCGGGGCTGCACCTCCAGGAGCCGGTAGCCCGACCTCGACACCAGTCGCGAGACTTTGTGCTCTCGCTGTTGGAGCCAGCGGACGAGCG
>JAJDZO010000248.1 GCA_022824605.1 Acidimicrobiia bacterium | reverse complement strand
CGCGGCCCAGGCCGTGGGCAGCAGCCGGGCTCGCCTCACCGGCGGTCATCAGGTGATCGTGGTGACCCATCTGCCGCAGGTGGCGGCCCACGCCGACCATCACGTCGTGGTGGAGAAGTCGCAAGCAACCGGGTCGACGGCGGTGGGTCTGCGCACGTTGCAAGGCGACGACCGGCTCGTCGAGCTGTCGAGGATGCTGTCGGGATCGCCGCAGTCCGCATCGGCCAGACAGCACGCCGAGGAGCTGCTGGCGGCGGCGTCGGCTCTCCGCAGCCCCGGGTGATGACAGCACGCGGAGAGGCCGGTCCGCCGGGTGCCGGCCGCAATGGGGTAGCGTGAGATCCCGATGACAAAGCACGTCTTCGTCACCGGTGGTGTCGTCAGCGGCCTGGGCAAGGGACTGACCGGCGCATCGCTCGGCCGTCTGTTGAAGGCCCGGGGCCTGCGAGTGACGATGCTCAAGCTCGATCCCTACTTGAACGTCGACCCCGGCACCATGAACCCGTTCGAGCACGGCGAGGTGTTCGTCACCGACGACGGCGGCGAGACCGACCTCGATCTCGGCCACTACGAGCGGTTCATCGATGAGAGCCTCACCCGGGAGTCCAACGGCACGACCGGGTCGATCTACTCCGAGGTGATCGCGGCCGAGCGCCGGGGCGACTATCTGGGTCGCACCGTGCAGGTGATCCCCCACGTAACCGACGAGATCAAGCGTCGCATCGGCCGGCTCGCCGGTGACGAGGTGGATGTGGTGATCACCGAGGTCGGCGGCACCGTGGGCGACATCGAGATCCTGCCGTTCCTGGAGGCGATCAGGCAGTTCAGGCTGGATGTGGGTCGTCACAACGTGTGCTACGTGCATGTCACCCTGGTGCCGTTCATCGGTCCCTCAGGGGAGCAGAAGACGAAGCCGACGCAGCATTCGGTGACCGAGCTGCGTTCGAGGGGGGTGCAGCCCGACGCCATCGTGTGCCGGTGCGAGACCCCGCTCACCAAGGAGCTCGAAGTCAAGATCTCGAATCTGTGCGACGTTTCGCCCGAGGCGGTGATCACCTGCCCCGACGCAGACAGCCTCTATGAGATTCCCTTGATCCTGCGGTCGCAGGGACTCGACGAGGTGGTCTGCCGCCAGCTCGGCCTCGACGGCCAGTCAGTGGATCTGGCCGAGTGGGAGGCTCTGGTGGGGCGCATCCGCGAGGCTTCGACGCCGGTGCGGATCGGTCTGATCGGCAAGTACGTGAGCCTTCCCGACGCATACCTGTCGGTGATCGAGGCGCTCAATCACGCCGCCATCCACCACGGCGTCGACATCGGCATCGAGTGGGTGCAGGCCGAGGAGGTGGAGGGTCTGCTGGTCGGCGGGCGGTTGCGCGACCTCGACGGCATCGTCATTCCGGGCGGCTTCGGCGAGCGGGGCATCGAGGGCAAGATCGCGGCCGCGGGATACGCCCGCGAGCACTCGATCCCTTGTCTCGGCCTGTGCCTGGGAATGCAGGTGATGACCATCGAGTACGCCCGCAACGTTCTGGGGCTCACCGACGCCAACTCCACCGAGTTCGACGCGTTCACTCCCCATCCGGTGATCGACTTGATGGACAGCCAGCGCGGCGTCACCGACTATGGCGGCACCATGCGCCTGGGCGCCTATGTGGCCCAGTTGCGGGCCGGTTCGCAGGTTGCCCGCTTGTACGGCGAGGAGGTGGTGTCGGAGCGTCACCGCCACCGCTACGAGTTCAATCCCCGGTACCGGAGCCGCTTCGAGGAGTCCGATGTGGCGCTCAGCGGCGAGTCCCCCGACGGGAGGCTGGTGGAGTTCATCGAACTGCAGGGCCACCCCTTCTGGGTGGGCACTCAGGCTCACCCGGAGTTCAAGAGCCGCCCCAACCGGCCCGCGCCTCTCTTCAGCGGGCTGGTGTCCGCCGCCCTGGTGCGGGCCGCGGGCCGCAATCCCCGCCTGCCCGAGATGAGCGACATCGAGACGGAGCCCTCGGCTCCGGCTTGACGCCCGTGTCCGAGGAGTCGAGCGGCGGTTTTCGCAAGGTCAGCGAGCGCGAGATCCACTCCGGGCGGGTGGTGCGCCTGACCGAGAGCGTCTTCGCCACTCCCGACGGTGGACGGATCACCCGAGATGTGGTCCATCACCGTGGCGCGGTGGCAGTGGTGGCTGTGGACAGCGACGAGTTGGTGCTGTTGCGTCAGTACCGGGCTCCGGTGGAGAGCGAGGTGCTGGAGATCCCCGCCGGCACCCGCGACGTGGACGGGGAGGATCCCGAGGGCACTGCCCGCCGCGAGCTGGCCGAGGAGGCCGGTCTGGCCTGCGAGTCGCTGGAGGAGCTCGGCACGTTCTTCAACTCGGCCGGATTCTGCGACGAGCTGACGCATCTGTTCCTGGCCCGCGGGCTCAGTGCTGTTGACCGCTGCCCCGACGGGGCTGAGGAGGAGCAGATGACGGTGGAGCGGGTCAGCCTCGCTGAGGCTGAGGCCATGATCGACCGGGGCGAGATACGCGACGCCAAGACCATCATCGGTGTGCTTCTGGCGCGGCGCCGGTTGGAGGGATGAGCACCGCAGTCTCGTCGCGGACCGTGCCCGCCGACGTGGGTCTTGAGGCGGGCCCGCGTCTCGATGACAGGGCGGAGGAGTTCCTGGCCTGGCTGGCGGTGGAGAGGGGCCGGTCCCCTCGCACGGTTGAGGCCTACCGGCGGGACCTGGTTCGCTACCACCGTCACCTCGCCGGCTGCGGCCGCAGCCTCGACGACGTCGCCACCGCCGATGTGGTGGCCTTCGTGAGAGGCCTGCAGCGTGAGGGGCTGGCTCCCGCCTCGGTCACCCGGACGCTGGTGTCGGTGAGAGGACTCCACCGGTTCCTCGTGGTTGAGGACCACCGGCTTGACGATCCCTGCGCCGATGTCGAGATCCCGAGCCTGCCTCGGGGCCTTCCCAAGGCCCTGCCGGTAGCTCAAGTCGTTTCGCTGCTCGACGCGGTCAGCGGCGACGAGCCGTCCGCTCGCCGAGACCGTGCCGTGCTGGAGCTGTTGTACGGCACGGGGTGCCGGATCTCGGAGGCGGGTTCGTTGTCGCTGGGCGATGTGGA
>JAJDZO010000357.1 GCA_022824605.1 Acidimicrobiia bacterium | reverse complement strand
GGGGCCGGTTACGACCGGTTTGGGGGGTTTGCGACCGGTGGGGCGGGGGGTTTGCGACCGGTTGCGACCGGTGGGGTTGGGGATTGTGGCGGCCGTGACTGCGAGCCCTGTTTTCCGTGCTTCGTTCGGCGATCTGCTGCGGCAGGTGTCGGAGGTGAAGCTGAGCCTCTCGCGTCCGGCCGCGGAGCCGCCTTCGGCGGTGGAGCGTCCGGGGCGGGTGGGGGCTGATCCGTTCAGCGTGGGCGGGGTGGTCGGGCTGGCGGCTGCGGCGGCTGTCGCGGCCGGCGGGTCGATCGGCGTGGCCGACTGGCGCCTCGATGTGGAGGTTCCTGAGGCGGCGCGCCGCCGCCGGCTGCGCCGGGCGGGGGGCTGCGAGGGGTGGTCGTTCGACGGCGACCGCCTGGTGCGGGACCCGGCCGGGACGGGCTTCGCGGGCACCGACGGCACTTGGAAGGGAGATTTCGATGTTTGAGGACATTGGCACCTGGCTCACCCAGATTCGGATTCTGGCGGCGCTGGCGTTTCTGGCTGTGATCGCGACTTTGGCGGTGGTGACGGCGTGGAAGACCAAGTCGACTCCGGCGACCATCGGGGTGATCGTGGCCGGCGCGGTGGCGCTGGCGATGTTGGCGCAGCTCGATGTGATCTCGGGGAAGGTCAGCGACGAGATCGACGGGTCGAACAGGACCACCGTCGACACCGGCGGGATGGAGATCATCTCGGAGTTCGGGGGCGGCTGATGTCTGATCAGCAGACCATCAAGTCGTTCACCGCTCCGCGGCGGCGGCCGACGGAGATCGGGCGCATACCGGGGTTGACGCTGCCGTGGCAGTTCACGCTGGCGCAGTTCGCGGTGGGCGCGTTCGGGTTACTGCTGGCGGTGGTGATGCTCAGCGCGGGCGCGCCGGTTTGGACGGTGCTGCCGGTGGTGGTTTTGACGCTGGTGGCGGGCCGGGCGATCCGCAGGGTCCGCATCGACGACCGCCCCTTGCTGGCCGGGCTGGCCGGCTGGGCGCGGTTCGTGTCGGGCCGAGCGACCAGGGACCGGCTGGTTCACCGCACCGCTGACGCGGTGGTCGACAACGTTCTGGTGGGGTCGGACCACTCGCAGTGGCTGTTGTTCAGCGTGGCCCCGGCATCGTACGGGGCGCTGGACGGCACACTCGACAAGCTCGCCGCGCTGGGCGCGGTGCAGCGTTTGGCAGCGTCGGTGGGCGCGGAGCGGTTCCGGCTGTTCTCCACGGTGGACGCGCTGGGGGCCGACGAGGTGATCGAGCAGATGGCGAGGGTGTCTGCGGCAGAGACGTGGGACCGGGAGCTGGCCGCGGAGCACGACCGCCTCAGCGGCATGGATCTGGCCGACCGGGCGTTCTGGCTGATGGTGTCGTGCGCCGACGCCGCGCCGGCCAAAGAAGAGGGAGGCTGGTGGGCCGCGTTGGCGGCTATGGCGGGTTGGCGCCCGCCGGCGCGGGCGAGCTGGGTGGACCGGCCCGCGATGGCCGACCGCAGCGAGGCGATAGTCGCCCGGGCGGGCTCGGCGGTGGCGCTTCGCCCCGCGACGGCCTCCGAGGCCCGGTGGCTGTTGGACCGGATCGCGGTGGGCGCCGCGCACCGGCCGTGCGTGCGGGCCGAGGACGACTACCCGCACCTGATGCTGGAGCCGCACCCCGATGCGGTGACGGTGGGCCGCGGCGTGACCGAGGGGGCGTCCGCGTGGCGGGCGGGCGACGCCGAGTGGTCAGAGCCCCTCCAGCGCATCGCGGTGGCCCGCACCGGGACGCAGACCGTCGCCCACGTCTCCGCGGTGGTGTCGCAGTTGCCGGATGCCTGGAAGGTGCCCGGCGGCGGCGAGATGTTGTGGGCGGTGGATGCTTTGGCCGAGCCGTGGGAGTGGCTGATCGACGCTGAGGTGGTGCCCAACCAGACGGCGGTGACCAAGACCCGCAACCAGCACCGCCGTCTGCGCAACCAGTTCGACGAGTACGGCGGCGACCCCGCAGGCGCGCCCCCGGACTTGCAGGCGGCGTCCGAGCAGATCGAGGCGCAGCGCCAGGCGCTGGTGGAGACCCGCAGCGACGAGTTCGTGGTCACCGTGGTGCTCACCACCGCGCTGGCCGCAGACGGCGACACAGACGGCGACATCGAGCGGGCCGCTGAGCAGCTCAACGCCCGCCTGGAGCGCCTGTCTGGTTTGGCCGCCCGGGGCGATGTGAGGATCGCGGCCCCGTCGGGCGACCAGCTCTCGGCCCGGCGGCTGTGGCTGCCCCGCCGCCACCGCGCCCCGGTAAGCCGCGACTACCGGCAGTTCTTGTTGAGCGACGGGCTGGCCGGTCTGGGCCCGTGTCTGCACTCGGCGGTCGGCGACCCGCAGGGAATGCTGTTGGGCTGGGCCGACGACAAGGGCAGCAACGTGCCGGTGCTGTTCGACGCGGCGCTGGGGCCGAGGGGCCAGGCGGTCGGCGCGCAGCCGCGGTCGCCGTCGATCGGCGTCGCCGGAAAGCTGGGCTCGGGCAAGTCGGTGTTCGCCAAGCGGCTCATGTGGTCGGCGCTGATGGCCGACGGGGCCCTCGTGGCGGTGGACCGCTCGGAGATGGGCGAGTACGCGGCCTACGCCGAAGCGGTGCAGGCCGCCGCCCCCGAGCTCGACGTGGAGATCATCGACGTACGCGACCCCGAATGCGGGTCGCTGGACCCGATGCGGGCCATCCCAGACCGCCGCTTGGCGGCGGACACCGCCACTTT
>JAJDZO010000254.1 GCA_022824605.1 Acidimicrobiia bacterium | reverse complement strand
GTGGTCACCGACTCCATGCGGCGGGCCATCTCCGAGACAATGCGGCGCCGGGGCCTTCAGGAGGCCCACAACGAGGCCCACGGCATCGATCCGACCACCATCCGCAAGGCGGTGACCGACATCCTGGCCATGATCCGCCCCGACCGTGAGGGTGTGCCGGTGCCCGGAGGCGATGTGGGCGGCGAATCGGGCGGGGGCCTGGCCGCGGCCCGCAGGCGACGCGACGGCCCCGACCTGGGAGAGCTGCCCGACACCGAACTGGAGCGCCTGATCCGCACCCTCGACGAAGAGATGCGCGAAGCCGCCGCCGACCTCCGCTTCGAGTACGCCGCCAGACTGCGCGACGAGATCAAGGACCTCCGCCAAGAGCTAGCCGAGATCCGAGGCTGACCCGCTGCAGCGCTCGGTGACGCCCCGTCCGACGATCCCTCGTAAGCCGGACTAGTCCCTTCCGACGGAGCGACGATTGCGCGTTGCTGGTCTAGTTCTGATGGCCCACAAAGGGGTGGGTCAATGTGCCATATGTGGATTATTGAACGTCGGATGTCAGGCTGCTTCGTAGATGTGCGCGCCGGACCAGCACATCACGGCGATGGGATCGACTGCGATGCCGCCACCGCAGAAGCACGTTGGCCGCTGATCGTCGAGGAGCCGGCCGTCGGCGTCCCAGAGCCGCAGCGTGTGCTTGCGGATCGGTTCGCGCACGACCCGCAGCCAGCGGCCGCGGCCACGGGCGGTGAGGGCCTCCAGCAGCGCTGACACCAGGTCCGGCGGGGCGGGCGTGTTGGTCTTGATGAGGTAGAACGTTCCGCCGATGCCGAGTTCGTGGGGCCCGTGCTCGTTGTGGTCGAGGTAGGCCACCGTCGTTGCCGGGCTGTAGTCCGGCCCCGGTTCGCCGTCAAGGGTCAGGGTCTGTCGGCCGTCGGTGCGCATCGAGTACAAGTTCACCGCCACCCACGACTCGCGTCCAAAGGGAATCACGCCCGTCATCAGGTCCTCCTCAGAAATCAGTGATCGGCTTGTGCCCGCAGGCTGGGTCCGGCCATCTGGTCGGGGCCACTGCGGGGGCCGGGCATCGGCAAGCCTCAGGCCGGAGTCACAACCGCCGAGGTGACGCGCACACTACCCCGCACCGGCGCGCCGTGACTAGTGATTTCCCTTCTGGCCATCAAGGCGTGCCGCCAGCGCCTCGCCTATGCGTTAGACGTTCTGACCACTACCGGCAACGGGACCGGTGGGGCCGACTCAGCCCGCAAGGGACGGACACGCAAATCAACACGGAGACGAGGGGTTGGTGGCATGATCGCGGGCGTGAACGAACATGGGGACGTACCCAGCGGGGTGGATGGGCGAGCTGGCCGGTCGGAGGATCCCGCCCGGTGGTCGGCGTCGGAGGCGTCGGTGGCGGCGGTGAGCGACATCGGGCCTCGCGAAGTGAACGAGGACCGGTCGATGGCTGTGATATCGCCAGACGACGGAAGCTGGGTCATCGCGGTGGCCGACGGGCTCGGTGGTCACGTTCGGGGCGACGAGGCGGCCCAAGCGGCGGTGGAGGGGCTGCCGTCGCGGATCGCCGGTGCCGACGAGATGGCGGTCGCCTTCGGCGAAGCCAACGAGCGGGTGCTGGCCCTCAACGATCCCGAGATGCGGCACAAGAACCTGCCTCTGTTCATGTTCCCGATGAGCACCCTGTGCGTGGCTGCCTGGACCCCCGACGGCGGCCTGTTGATCGGCTGGATGGGCGACACCTTGCCCTTCCTGGCCAACGCCGGTCCCAACGGTTTCAGCGGCTTCCTGTGCGGGCGGCCCCACCGGGTTCCCGGCGGCAGCATCGAGACCTGTCTGGGAATGCCGCCCACCGACGGCGGCATCGGCACAACGCCGGTCGAAGTGGAGATCATCGGGGAGTCCGGTTCCGGCACACAGCCCGACGCAGTGATCCTCGCCAGCGACGGAGCCTGGGAGCCCTACGTGCATCACCACGGCGTCGGTTGGCTGACCGACGACGCCCCCGGCGAGGGCATAGGAGCAGCCTGCGGCACCGGAGCCGAAACCGCCGAAGACATCGCCAACAGCATCCTGTCCGGCGCCGTACACCTAGGCATCAACGACAATGCCACCATCGCGGTAGCTCTCTGCCGCTGATCGCCGCGGCGCCTGTCGTCGGGCCGCCTGCGAAGCAATGCACGGGAATGTGAACGTATGTTCGCTGGGCTTGACGCGGTAGCGGCTAGAGTCTGGGCGTGGCTGAGCGGCTGGTGATATCGGGGGCGCGCGAGCACAACCTCAAGGACGTTCACCTAGACCTTCCCCGGGACCAGCTCATCGTGATCACCGGGCTGTCGGGATCCGGCAAGAGCTCGCTGGCCTTCGACACCATCTACGCCGAAGGCCAGCGCCGCTACGTGGACTCCCTCTCCGCCGACGCCCGCCAGTTCCTCGGTCAGATGGACAAGCCCGACGTCGACTTCATCGAGGGGCTGTCACCGGCCATCTCCATCGACCAGAAGAGCGCGTCGCGCAACCCCCGCTCCACCGTGGGCACCGTCACCGAGGTCTACGACTACCTGCGGCTGCTGTATGCCCGCATCGGCGTGCCCCACGATCCCGAGACCGGAGAGCGGCTGATCCGCCAGACGCCCCAGCAGATCGTCGACCGGATCCTGGAGATGGAGCCCGACACCCGCTTCCAGGTGCTGGCCCCGGTGGTGCGCGGCCGCAAGGGCACCTACGACACCCTGCTGGCCGACCTGGCCGGTCAGGGCTTCGCCCGGGCCATCGTCGACGGCGAACTGATCGAACTGGGTGACTTCGCGGGCGCCTCGGGCCTGTCCGGTGGCACCGACGGGCTGGAACTGGCCCGCTACGAGATGCACGACATCGCGGTCGTGGTCGACCGGCTGGTGCTGCGCGACGGTGTGGAGCGACGCCTGACCGACTCGGTGGAGACTGCGCTGCGTCTCGCCGGCGGCATCGCCGAGATCGAGATCGTGCCTCGGCCGGTGCTCGCCGAAGCCAAAGGCAGCACCGGCAGTGCTGCCAACACCGGCGGCGCCGGTCGTGCGGTCGACACCGACAGTGCCGGCAGTCCCGCCAACACCGCCAGCGCCGGCAACATCAGCGAGCAGTCCGAGCGGATCGTGTTCAGCCAGCATCTGGCCCGGCCCTCCGACGGCAAGTCCTTCGAGGAACTCGCCCCTCGCAACTTCTCGTTCAACTCGCCCTACGGCGCCTGCGGTCACTGCGACGGCCTGGGCACCGTGTTCGAGGTGGACCCCCAACTCGTGGTGCCCGACCCCGACGCCACCGTCGCCGCAGGCGCCATCACGCCGTGGGCCGAGAGCCGCTCGCGCTACTACCCGCGCCTGCTGCAGGCGGTCTGCGAGGAATATGACATTCCCCGCGACGTGCCCTGGCGCCGGCTCACCGCTCGTCAGCACGACATGTTGTTGTACGCCAAAGGCGTCACCGGCCGGGTGCAGGTCCGCTACCAGAACCGCTTCGGTCGGCGCCGGGTGTATCAGGCCCGGTTCGAGGGGATCGTGCCGCACCTGATGCGCCGCCACGACGAGTCCGAGAGCGAGTCCGCCCGCGAGAACATCGAGGGCTACATGCGCAAGGTGCCGTGCCCGGACTGCGGCGGCGCCCGGCTCAACCCTCTGGCCCTCGCCGTCACCGTCGACGGCCGCAACATCGACGAGCTGTGCACCATGTCGATCGCGGAGGCGGCCAAGGCACTCGCCGAGATGCGACTCGACGACCGCGACACCATGATCGCCGAGCAGGTGCTCAAGGAGATCCGCTCCCGGCTGGGCTTCCTGGTTGATGTGGGCCTCGACTACCTCAACCTGTCGCGCAGCGCGGCGACCCTGGCCGGGGGCGAGGCCCAGCGGATCCGGTTGGCCAGCCAGGTCGGGTCGGGGCTGGTCGGTGTGCTGTATGTGCTCGACGAGCCGTCGATCGGGCTGCACCAGCGAGACAACCGTCGCCTGATCGAGACGCTGGTGCGCATGCGCGACCTCGGCAACACCGTGATGGTCGTCGAGCACGACGAGGAGACCATCCGGGTGGCCGACCATGTGGTGGACATCGGCCCCGGCGCGGGCGAGCACGGCGGCACCGTCGTGCATTCCGGGCCGCTGGAGGGCCTGCTCGCTCGGGAGGAGTCGGTCACCGGCCAGTACCTGTCGGGCCGCAAGGCCATAGCCGTGCCCCAGCAGCGCCGGACAGGCGACGGCACCGAGCTGGTGGTCCGCGGCGCAAGGGAGAACAACCTGGCCGGCATCGACGTGACCTTCCCGTTGCAGCGTTTCGTGTGCGTGACCGGGGTGTCGGGCTCAGGCAAGTCGTCGCTGGTCAACGAGATCCTGCACCGGGCGCTGATGCAGCACATCTACCGCTCCAAGACCCCGCCCGGTCGCCACACCCGCATCGACGGGGTGAGCGCGCTCGACAAGGTGATCTGCATCGACCAGTCGCCCATCGGCCGCACGCCCCGGTCCAACCCGGCCACCTACACCGGCGTGTTCGACCATGTGCGCAAGCTGTTCGCCAACACCGCCGAGTCCCGGGTGCGGGGCTACCTGCCGGGGCGGTTCTCGTTCAACGTGAAGGGCGGGCGCTGCGAGGCCTGCCGGGGCGACGGCACCATCCGCATCGAGATGCACTTCCTGCCCGACGTGTACGTGCCCTGCGAGGTGTGCAAGGGCGAGCGCTACAACCGCGACACCCTGGAGGTGACGTTCAAGGGCCGCAACATAGCCGAGGTGTTGGGGATGCCGTGCGCCGACGCGCTGGAGTTCTTCGCCAACCAGCCGGCCATCGCCCGCCACATGGCCACGCTGGTGGATGTGGGGCTCGGGTATGTGCGCCTGGGCCAGCCCGCGCCCACGCTGTCGGGCGGCGAGGCCCAGCGGGTGAAGCTGTCGAGCGAGCTGGCCAAACGCTCGACCGGGCACACCATGTACATCCTCGACGAGCCCACCACCGGGCTGCATTTCGAGGACGTGCGCAAGCTGCTGGGCGTTCTCGGCCGGCTGGTGGACAACGGAAACACGGTGGTGGTGATCGAGCACAACCTCGACGTGGTGAAGACGGCCGACTGGATCATCGACCTCGGCCCTGAGGGCGGTTCCGGCGGGGGCCGAATCGTGGCCGAGGGCACCCCCGAGCAGGTGGCCTACGTGCCCGAGAGCCACACCGGCCGCTACCTGCGCTCCCTGCTGTGCTGAGACAGGATCGGCTGAAGCGCCCCGAGGCCGGGTCCATTCCCGACGCGCCCGGGTCGTATCAGTTCCTCGACGCCGAGGGCCGGGTCGTCTACGTCGGCAAGGCCAAGAGCCTGCGCTCCCGGCTCAGCAACTACTTCGGCTCGCATCTGCCGCTGCGCACCCGCCAGATGGTGGACTCCGCCGTGTCGGTGGAGTGGATCCAGGTGGACAACGAGGTCGAGGCGCTGATGCTCGAGTTCTCGCTGATCCAGCGCCACCGACCCCGTTTCAACGTGCGCTACACCGACGACAAGTCGTACCCGTTCCTGTGCGTGACCATGCGCGACGAATGGCCTCGGGCCATGGTGATGCGGGGTCGGCGGCTCAAGGGCAACCGCTATTTCGGTCCCTACGGCCACGCCTACGCCATCCGCGACACCCTCGATCTGCTGTTGCGCACGTTCCCGATCCGCACCTGCACCGACGGCAAGTTCCGCCGCTACGCCAGCCTGGGCAAGCCCTGCCTGCTGTACCACATCGAGAAGTGCTCGGGGCCGTGCGTGGGCGAGGTGTCCACCGACGACTACGCCGACATGGTGGCCGAGCTGCTGCGCTTCCTGGAGGGCGACAGCGACCCGGTGCTCGACCGGCTCAACTCCGAGATGGCCGCCGCCGCCGACGATCTGGACTACGAACGGGCCGCCCGGTTGCGGGACCGCCTGGCCGCGGTGCGCAAGGCGATCGAGACCCAGCAGATGGTGGGATCGCGCAACGAGGACTTCGACGTGATCGGCATGGTGGACGACGCTCTGGAGGCCGCCGTGCAGGTGTTCTTCGTGCGCCGGGGTCGGGTGATGGGACGCCGCGGCTTCATGATCGACAAGGCCGAGGACCTCGACCGTGCCGAGCTGGTGAGCCGGGCGTTGGAGCGGCTCTACTTCGACGACAACCCTCTGGGTTGGCCGAAGCTGGTGCTGGCCCCCGAACCGCCCGCCGAGGCCGGCCTCTACGCCGAATGGCTCACCGAGATGCGGGGCTCACGAGTGGAGATCCGGGTTCCGCAGCGAGGCCCGAAACGGGCGCTGCAAGCCACCGTCACCCGCAACGCCGAGGAGTCCTTCGCCCGGCACCGGCTCAAGCGCAGCACCGACCACAACAGCCGGGCCCGAGCGCTCAACGAGTTGCAGCAGCACCTGGCGCTGGCCGAGGCCCCGCTGCGCATCGAGTGCTACGACATGAGCCACCTGTCCGGGCAGGACTACGTGGGCTCGATGGTGGTGCTCGAGGACGGCCTGCCCAAGAAGTCCGACTACCGGCGCTTCAAGATCCGCACCGTGGCGGGCAACGACGACTTCGCGGCCATGTATGAGGTCCTGACTAGGCGCTTGAGCGGTTATCTGGAGCAGCGGCGCCGTCCGGTGGCCGAGCGAGACGGAAGGTTCTCCTACCCGCCGCAGCTGCTGCTGGTGGACGGCGGCAAGGGGCAGTTGGGAGTGGCCGTGCAGGTGCTGGAAGAGCTGGGCCTGGACGAGGAGATTCCGGCCGCCGCGCTGGCCAAGCAGTTCGAAGAAGTGTTCGTGCCCGCGCAGTCGGCACCGGTGCGCATCCCGCGCCAGTCCGAGGCCCTGTACATGCTCCAGCGCATCCGCGACGAGAGCCACCGCTTCGCCATCTCCTACCACCGCACCCTGCGAGCCAAGCGCATGACCGGATCGGCCCTCGACGGCATCGCCGGCCTCGGACCGGTCCGCAAGGCCCGGCTCACGAAGGAACTCGGCGGCGTGCGCGCCGTCCAGCGAGCGGAGTTGCACGAGCTGAAGGCGCTGGACTGGCTGCCCGACGCAGTAGCCGAGAACGTCCACGCCGCCTTCCACCCGGGCGGCTGAGGACGGCCGCGCGAATGGGCCGCCCAGGACGCCCCAAACAGACACCCGCCACGGCCGAATCACTCGGCGGGACACGGCTCACGCTGCCTTGGTGGACGGGGAATAGGCTGTTGCGCAGCGCTACAGCGGGAGGTCCCCGGTGCACGAGTCGTTGGCAGGCAAGGTCGTGCTGGTGACCGGGGCGGGCCGGGGCATTGGGCGGGTGATTGCCGAACGGTTCGTTCAGGCCAGCGCGGTCGCGGCGGTCGAGGATCCGTAGCCGTGGAACGGACGGCGGCCGGGCCCCGGATCGGAGTGGACGTCGGGGGAACGTTCACCGATGTGGCCCTGGAACGCTCCGACGGGACGTTCGCGTCCATCAAGGTGCTCACCACCCACCAGCGGCCCGAAGAGGCCGTGCTGGCCGGCATTTCGGCCGTGATCGAGCGCGAGGGCGCGGCGATGGGTGAGATCGCGCAGATCATCCATGGCACCACCCTGGCCACCAACGCTCTGATCGAGCGCCGGGGGGCCAAGACCGCGCTGGTCACCACCGCCGGGTTCCGCGACGTGATCGAGACCCGCACCGAGAGCCGCTTCGAGCAGTACGACCTCAACATCGTGCTGCCGGCCCCCCTGATCGAGCGCAGGGACCGCTTCGTGATGCCCGAGCGGATCAGCGCCCGCGGCGAGGTGCTGCTGCCCTTCGACGAGACCGCCGCCCGCGGCGTCGTCGCCCGGCTGGTGGACGGCGGCTACACCTCGGTGGCGGTCGGGTTCATGCACAGCTACCGCAACCCCGACCACGAACGCCGGTTCCGCGACCTGCTGCGCGAGGCCGCGCCCGACATGGCCGTGTCGCTGAGTTGCGAGGTCTCACCCCAGATGCGCGAGTTCGAGCGCTTCAGCACGGTGTGCGCCAACGCCTACGTGCAGCCCCTCATCGCCTCGTACCTGCACCGGCTCGAGGCCGGGCTGCGCAGCCGGGGAGTGCTCTGCCCGCTGCTGTTGATCCACTCCGGCGGCGGTCTGATCAGCAGCGACGCGGCAGCCTCGTTCCCGGTTCGCCTCGTGGAGTCGGGCCCAGCCGGGGGAGCGATCTTCGCCGCTCACCTGGCCCGCGCCCATCGCCGCGACCGCATCGTCTCCTTCGACATGGGGGGCACCACCGCCAAGATCGCGCTGATCGAGGACAGTTCGCCCCGCACGGCCAAGACCTTCGAGACGGCCCGCACCGCCCGGTTCAAGAAGGGCAGCGGGATGCCGATCTCGGTGCCGACCATCGAGATGATCGAGATCGGAGCGGGCGGCGGATCGATCGCCGCGGTCGACACGCTCGGCCAGATCCGGGTGGGTCCGCACAGCGCGGGCGCCGAGCCGGGCCCGGCCGCATACGGCCTCGGCGGCACGGCGGCCACCGTCACCGACGCCGATGTGCAGATGGGCCGGCTGCATCCCGACACGTTCGGCGCCTCCGGCATCTCGCTGTCGGTCCGGCGGGCGGCCGAGGCGCTCAAGTCAGCCGTGGGAGACCCGCTGGGACTCGATGCCGACACAGCCGCAGTCGGGGCGGCCGGAACTGCCCGAACGACCGGCGCGGCCACTGGAGAGCCACCGCCCCTGGACAGCGACACGGCCGCGGTCGGCGTGGCCGAGGTGGTGGACGAGAACATGGCCAACGCGGCCCGCACCCACGCGGTGGAGAGCGGCAAGGACCTGGCCGGCTACTCCATGGTCGCCTTCGGGGGCGCAGCCCCCCTGCACGCCGGCCGGCTGATCGACAAGCTCGACATAGGCGAGGTGCTGGTTCCCGTGGGCGCCGGAGTCGGCTCGGCGATCGGGTTCCTGCTCGCACCGTTCTCCTACGAGGCCACCCGCAGCTTCTACACCACCTCCGACAACTTCGACATTGAGGGCGTGAGGTCGGTGCTCCACGAGTTGGCCGCCGAGGCCGAGGCGTTCGTCCGGATGGGCACGACCGAAGCGGTGACCACCGAACGCGAGGTGCTGATGCGCTACCGCGGGCAGGGATGGGAGATCCCGGTGACGCTGCCCCACGGCGAGTTCGACGACATCGCCGCCCAGGAACTCACAACCGCCTTCGTGAAGGCCTACGAGTCGTTCTTCGGACGAGCCATCGACGGCTTGACCATCGAGGCGGTGAGCTGGTCGGTGATCGTGTCCTCGGTGCGCGAGGCACCCCGCACGGTGGAGCCGGTCGCGGCCGGCGGGCCGCGGAAGGCCGCGAGCACCCGGCTGGTGCACGACATGGCCGCCGGCGGCAGGGTGCCCACGGACGTGTTCGACCGCAGCACCCAGGCCGCCGGGGACACGGTGGCCGGCCCGGCGCTGATCACCGAGGACCAGACCACCACCGTGATCGCCTCAGGCCACCAGGCTGTGGTGGAGGCCGACCTGACCCTACGGATCGCCCGTAGCAACGGCCACGGCCGCGACGCGGCGTCGAGCCCGACCGCCTCCAGCCAGCAGCACCGAAGCGGGAAATCAGCCGCCGCCCGGCGCGAGGTTGCGCTGCAGATCATGTGGAACCGCCTGATCTCGGTGGTGGAGGAGCAGGCGCTGACCCTGGTGCGCACCGCGTTCTCGACGTCGGTTCGCGAAGCCGGTGACCTCTCCGCGGGGGTGTTCGACCGCCAGGGCCGCTTGATCGCCCAGGCCGTCACCGGCACGCCCGGACATGTCAACACCATGGCCGCCGCCCTGGCCCACTTCATCAACGACATAGGGGCCGAGAGCATGCGCCCCGGCGATGTGTATCTCACCAACGACCCCTGGAAGGGCACCGGCCATCTCCACGACATAACCGTGGTCACGCCGGTGTTCATGGCTGCAGATCCCGATGAGCGATCCGACGATGCCGAGCCTTTGATGCCGTCAGCGATGTCCGTCACAGCCGATGCCAGGGCACCGCAGGAGCGATCCGACGAGGCCGACACGTTGATCGGCTTCTTCGCCTCGACCGCGCACGTGGTCGACATCGGCGGCCGCGGCTTCGGGCCCGACGCCCGGGAGCTATACGAGGAAGGCATCCGCATACCGATCATGCGGTGGGCCGAGCGGGGTCGGCTCAATCGGGACCTGGTCGAGATCGTGCGCAACAACGTGCGCGAGCCCGACCAGGTGATCGGCGACATACACGGACTGGCCGCCTCCAACGAGTCCGGACGTCGCCGCCTGCTCGACATGCTGGCCGAGTTCGCCCTGAACGACCTGGAGGATCTGGCTGCTTTCGTGTTCGACCGCACCCGGCGGGCCACCCTCGAAGCGCTCCAGCGGGTGCCCAAGGGCGTGTACCGCAACACCATGCGGGTTGACGGCTACGGCGACCCGGTGACCCTGGCGGTGGCGATCACCGTCACCGACGACGGCATGCACGCCGATTTCGCGGGCACTTCGCCGGTGAGCCCGTTCGGCATCAACGTGCCCATCGTCTATGCCCAGGCCTACTTCACCTACGGGATGCTGGTGGCGCTGGCACCGGAGCTGCCCAACAACTACGCCTCGCTGCTGCCCTTCACGGTGAGCGCGCCGCCCGGCGTGATCCTCAACGCGGTGGAGCCCGACCCGGTGGCGGTGCGCCACGTGATCGGCCATTTCGTGACCGACCTGTGCATGGGCGCAGTCGCCGAGGCCCTGCCCGACGTGGTTCCGGCCGAGGGTTCCGGTGCGCTGTGGAACTTCCAGGCCAGTGCCCGCAGCGCGGATGTGGCCGATCCGCGCCCGCCGGTGGAGATCCTGATGTTCAACAGCGGCGGCAGCGGCGCCAGGCCCGGACTCGACGGGCTCACCGCCACCGCCTTCCCGTCGGGTGTGCGCACCATGAGCGTCGAAGCCACCGAGCAGGTCGGCCCGATCGTGGTGTGGCGCAAGGAGATCCGCGACAACAGCGGCGGAGCCGGCCGGTTCCGGGGCGGCCTGGGTCAGGTCATCGAGATCGCTCCCGCCGACGGATACCTGTTCGAGTTCTCGGCCATGTTCGACCGGGTCGACAACCCGGCCAGAGGCCGAGCGGGCGGCGGTGACGGCGCCAATGGCGCGGTGCGACTCGACGACGGCACGCCGTTCGGATCCAAGGGCAAGCAGACCGTGCCGGCGGGTCGGCGGCTGATTCTGGAACTCCCGGGCGGCGGCGGCTTCGGCGATCCGGCCCAGCGTGACCCGGCCGCAGCCGCCAACGACACAGCCCAGGGCTACGTGTGTTGAGCCCTGCCCAGGTTGTGAGTGCTGCTCGAGCGTTGAGGGCTGCTTGAGAGACTCCTACGACGTGGTGATCGTCGGAGGGGCGACTACTTATCGATGTCGCGGTGAACCACCGCCGGCTCGTGGCCCAGGGTGGCCAGCACCTTGGCGAAGTGCTCGGTCACCGCCACCGAGCGATGCCGCCCGCCGGTGCAGCCGAAGGCCACCGTGAGGTACGACTTGCCTTCGGCCACGTACTCGGGCACCAGCAGCGCCAGCAGCGACTCCATGCGCTCCAGGAAGTCGCAGGTCACGGGCCGGTCCATCACGAAGTCGACCACCCCGGCGTCGAGGCCGCTCAGCGGCTTCAAGTCGTCCACCCAGTGGGGGTTGGGCAGGAACCGGCAGTCGATCACCATGTCCACGTCGAGGGGTATGCCGTGGGTGTAGCCGAACGACATCACCGTGGCCCGCATGGCCTGGCCCTCGTCTGCATCGAAGAGCTCCGACATGCGGTCGCGCAGCTGGTGGACGTTGAGTTGGGTGGTGTCGATGACCACGTCGGCGGTGGCCCGCACCGGCTCCAGAGCGGCCCGCTCAGCATCGATGGCCTCCGCCAGGGTGCCTGCCCCGCCGGACTCTGAGAACGGGTGACGACGGCGGGTGGACTCGTACCGGCGGACCAGCACATCTGTGGCTGCGTCGAGAAACAGGATCCGCAGGCCCGGAATCTGGGACCGCAGATCGTCGATCATGTCGACCGCCTCGTCGTGATAGCGGCCAGTGCCCACCACCAGCGCCAGCCGGTCGATGCCGGTGCTGGGCGGCCCGGTCAGTTCGGCCAGTTCGGCCACCTTCGGGATGAGCGACGGCGGCAGGTTGTCCATCACGAACCAGCCGAGATCCTCAAGGTTGTTGGCGGCGTGGCTGCGGCCCGCTCCCGACATCCCTGCGATGACGACAAAGGCACTCACTCGCAATCATCGTAGTGGCGCGCCGTTGCCCCGCCCGGCCTAACCTCTGGCCCATGAGCATTCGAGTAGGCATCAACGGCTTCGGCCGGATCGGACGCAACTTCTTCCGGGCCGCAAGAGACCAGGGCGCGGACCTCGATGTGGTGGCCGTCAACGACCTCGGGTCGATCGACACCATGGCCCACCTGCTCAGCTTCGACTCGGTCCACGGCCGTCTCGGCATCGAGGTGTCCGTGGACGGCGATGTGCTCAATGTCGGCGACGACTCGCTGCGGGTCCTGTCGGAACGCAACCCCGAGGACCTGCCGTGGGGAGATCTCGGGGTGGACGTGGTGGTGGAATCGACCGGCATCTTCACCAAGCGCGACGCGGCCGCTCGCCATCTCGCCGGCGGCGCGCCCCGGGTGCTGGTCTCCGCACCGTGCAGCGGCGCCGACGCCACCTTCGTGGTCGGGGTCAACGACTCCGATTTCGACGCCGCGGTCCACACCGTCGTGTCGAACGCATCCTGCACCACCAACTGCTTCGTGCCGATGGTCAAGGTGCTCGACGACGCTTTCGGGGTTGAGCGGGGCCTGATGACCACCGTCCACGCCTACACCGGCGATCAGGCGCTGGTGGACGGCCCCCACTCCGATCTGCGGCGGGCCCGGGCCGCGGCGGTGAACATCGTGCCCACCTCCACCGGCGCGGCCCGCGCTACCGGACTGGTGCTGCAAGCGATGCAGGGCCGCCTCGACGGCGTGTCGCTGAGGGTTCCCATTCCCGACGGCTCCATCACCGACTTCACCGCCAAGCTGGCCTCCGAGCCCAGCGTCGACGAGATCAACGGGGCCTTCGCCGAAGCAGCCGCCGCCGGCCCGTTGGCCGGCGTGCTCGACTACAGCGAGGCTCCCTTGGTGTCGGCCGACATAGTCGGCTCGCCCGCGTCGTGCACCCTCGATGCCGGGTTGACCATGGCCATGGGCGATCTGGTCAAGGTCAACGGCTGGTACGACAACGAGTGGGGCTACTCCAACCGGCTGGTGGACATGGCCATGATCGTCGGCGCCGCCAACGGCTGAGCAACCGCATACCGCATCGTCTGCGTCCGTGCTCTCCGTTCCCCGCCTGGAGGACCTGGGCTCGATTGCAGGCCGCTCGGTGCTGGTGCGGGTGGACTTCAACGTGCCCCTCACCGCCGGTTCCGGGTCCGGCGCCGACGCCGGCCCGATGATCGCCGACGATCTGCGCATCCGGGCCGCGTTGCCCACGCTGCGATGGCTCCAGCGCCAGGGGGCGACGGTTACCGCCTGCACCCACCTGGGCCGCCCGCTAGGCGCGGCTGATCCGAGCTGTTCGGTGGAGCCGGTGCGGCGGCGGCTGGCAGAGTTGGCACCCGGCGTGGAACTGCTCGAGAACCTGCGCTTCGATCCGGGCGAGACCGACAACGATCCAGCCTTCGTCGAGCGTCTGGTGGCGGGCCACGACGCCTACGTGAACGACGCCTTCGGGGCGTCGCATCGCGCTCACGCCTCCATCGTGGGACCGCCCCGGCATCTGCCGTCGGCCGCAGGCCGGCTGCTGGCCCGCGAGGTCGAGGTGCTCGGCGGTCTGCGCAACTCGCCTCGGCGCCCGTTCGTGGCGGTGCTGGGCGGAGCCAAGGTGTCCGACAAGCTGGGCGTGATCGACGCCCTGGTCGGGATGGTCGACGCCCTGGTGATCGGCGGCGCGATGTGCTTCACGTTCCTGAAGGCGCAGGGCCGTCGGGTCGGTTCGTCGCTGTGTGAGGACTCGATGGTGCCACGCTGTCGTGAACTGCTCGAGGGCGCCACGGCCATCCACCTGCCCTCTGATCTCACCGCGCTCGGCCCCGGCGGCGTGCCCGGCGATCCCGACGCCGGCGGGGAGGTCCGCCAGGTGGGCGTAGATGTCCCCGACGGATGGATGGGGGTGGACATCGGTCCGGGAAGCGCAGCCGCGTTCGGCGATGTGATCCACGAGGCTCAAACGGTGCTGTGGAACGGTCCCATGGGCGTGTTCGAGGATCCCCGCTTCGGCGGCGGGACCGGTGCCGTGGCGGCGGCCATGGCCGAGACCCGGGCGTTCACTGTGGTCGGCGGCGGCGACAGCGCGGCCGCGGCCCGCCGTTTCGGCGTGGACCGCGACGCCGATCATGTGTCCACCGGCGGGGGAGCGGCGCTGGAACTCATCGAGAACGGTGACCTCCCGGGCCTGGCAGCACTGAGAGGCTGAGCGAGTGAATGAGCGAACCTGCTGCATACGGGCGAGGCCGTGGCCCGAGCGGCCCGTGAGCAAAGCGAACAAGAGCGGGAAACACCCTGCCACGACGCGAGTGGTG
>JAJDZO010000348.1 GCA_022824605.1 Acidimicrobiia bacterium | reverse complement strand
AGCGCCAGCGCGATGACCGTCTCGGGCGACGCCACGAACGCGAGGGTGGCTGCGTCGCCGTCGTTGCGTTTCGGGAAGTTGCGGTTGTAGGAGGTGACGATCACGTTGGGCTGCCCCGGCGTGTGGCCCTGCTCGCCGGATCGGTCCCATTGGCCGATGCAGGGCCCGCAGGCGTTGGCCAGCACCGTCGCGCCGAGGGCCTCGAAGTCGTCCATCAGCCCGTCGCGCACGATGGTGGAGCGGATCTGCTCGGAACCGGGAGTCACCAGCAGCCGGGTGCGGGCCCGCAGCCCTTTGCCGGCCGCGTCGCGGGCGATCGACGCCGCCCGGGTGATGTCCTCGTACGACGAGTTGGTGCAGCTGCCGATCAGGGCCGCGCTGATCTCCAGCGGCCAGCCGTTGCTGCGGGCCTCGTCGCCGAGGGTGGCCACCTCACGGGCCAGGTCGGGGGTGTGGGGGCCGTTGATGTGCGGGCCGAGGGTGTCGAGGTCGATCTCGACGACCCGGTCATAGAAGCGCTCCGGGTCGGCCTCGGTCTCGGGATCGCCGCGGAGGTGGTCGGCCACGTCGCGGGCCAGGTCGGCTGCCTCGGTTCGGCCGGTGGCCCGCAGGTAGCGGTCCATCGACGCGTCGTAGTCGAAGATCGAGGTGGTGGCGCCGATCTCGGCGCCCATGTTGCAGATGGTGGCCTTGCCGGTGGCGCTGAGGCTGCGGGCGCCCGGCCCGAAGTACTCCACGATGGCGCCGGTGCCGCCGGCCACCGTCAAGATGTCGGCTACCTTCAAGATCACGTCCTTGGGGGCTGCCCAGCCGTCGAGTTCGCCGGTCAGGCGCACGCCGATCAGTTTGGGCCAGCGCACGTTCCAGCCGAAGCCGGTCATCACGTCGACCGCGTCGGCGCCGCCCACGCCCACCGCCACCATGCCCAGCCCGCCCGCGTTGGGGGTGTGGCTGTCTGTGCCGATCATCATCGCGCCGCAGAAGGCGTAGTTCTCCAGCACCACCTGATGGATGATGCCTGAGCCGGGTTTCCAGAAGCCGGCGCCGTAGCGGGCGCACGCGCTGCGCAGGAACTCGTACACCTCGTCGTTGCTCGACAGGGCGGCCAGCAGGTCGCGCTTGGCGTCGGCGCGGGCGGTGATCAGGTGGTCGCAGTGGGTGGTGGTGGGCACCTGCACCTCGTCGAGGCCCGCAGTCATGAACTGCAGCCAGGCCATCTGCGCGGTGGCGTCCTGCATGGCCACCCGGTCAGGCCGCAGATCCACATAGGTCACGCCCCGCTCCGGCACCCCGGTCTCGGTCGGGTCGAGGTGGTTGACCAGGATCTTCTCGGCCAGCGTCAACGGACGCCCGAAGCCGGCGCGAGCCTTGCCCACCCGCTCGTCCAACGTGGCGTACACACCCTCGATCAGCTCCACCGGAGTACTAGAAAACACAGCCATCCAACCAGCCTACGAGCACCCGCCAACGCTCCCGCCGCCACCCAATCAGCCTCTGCCCAGTCAGCCTCTGCCCAGGCAGCCGCCGCGGTGCTACTCCCCGGTCGTCCAGTACTGCTGCGCCCGCTCGATGGCCGCTGGCCTGCTCATGGCGGCGATCTCAGCGTCGCTCAGGCCGACCCGGTTCCTGAGCAGGTGGGCCAATTCGCTCGGGATGGCGTCCTGTGGCGACGGCCGCGCACCCCGCGAAGGCGGCGCGCCCGTCCGCACGCAACGCCAGAACTCCTCGGCGGTGGTCTGGAGCTGATCGCGCAGAATGTGCGACCAAAGGGCCGTGCCGTAGCCGGTGCGGTCCGGCGGGCGGGAAATCCGGGTTCGCAGGATGCGTCCGTCCGGGAGTTCGAGTTCGTAGGTCTCGTGGTGGACGGAGCGCCTTCCGGTGCTGGACCGGACGACGGCCCATCCCTCAATCTCGCAGAATCGCAGATGGTCTAGTCGTGTGGGTGCCGGGTAGCTCACGGCTCGCTGCCGCGCGTCCATTCCGCGAGGTCGGCGTCGGAGGCGAGGGAGACGAACTGCACGAGTGGCCAGTGCTGCCGGTGGTTGGGCGCGAACCGCAGCCGCGCCTGCCAGTCCTCGGTGTACTCGCGCAAGGCCGAAACGAACTCGTCGACAGCCTCGTCGAGGTCGGCACCGTCGGCGGCGACCGGCGTTCCGGGCAGCAGCACCGACCAGCCCCCCGCCTCGGCCACTGCCTCCGGCCGGGGCAGCCGCCTGGAGTGCATCAGGATCTCTCGTAGCCGTCCGCTCTCGATGAGGGAGACGAGGCTGTCGTGGCGCCGGATGCCGATCGGCAGCCCGGCCTCGGCGGTGTTCAGCACCTCCCGTAGATGGCTGCGAGTGTCGGTGTATGAGAGGTACTGCATCATGCGTCTCCTGATCGGCTGACTGCAGCGTACATCAAGTACTCAAAGTACCTTACACCACCGAGCGCTGGCAGCCACAAACGCACCTGGGGAATATCAGGCTATATCTTCATGTAATGCAGTCATGTGTCCAGGTGCGACAGGAGAACAACGCCGCGATCGCTGAGCACATCGAGAAGCGGCGGCGCGACCCCGCCTTCCAGGCACGGCTCCAGCGCATCCTCGACGAGGAGCGCGTTGTGCTTGAGAGGCTCGCCCAGTGATATGAGCGTGGAGTGCCTCGACCTCGCCGACTTCCTGTTGATCGCCGAGAAGATCACCGGGATCGAGCCAGCGCCCACGGACGCTTCATGCGCTTCGCGTCGTTAGTGGGCGTTCCAATACATCTCTAGCATCCGCGTGCGTCCGTCTAAACGAGCCATCCTGTTGGCGGCCATGAGATCCTGCCCGGTGGCGGCCATGTAGCTGCCCGCTGGCGGCCAGCGGTTCTGCCCAGTGGTG